>JBCBKZ010000199.1:0-8385 GCA_038520955.1 Bacteroidota bacterium
TCCACTGGATGGGAAGTAATAGTCTATGGAGAATTGAATGCTTATCCCTTGAAAAAGGATTCCATATATGCTTTCGAGAGAAAATTAGACAAGACCTGCCTGAGAATAGTCCTAAATTTCTCCTCTCAACAGCTAGACTGTCCTGTGGAGTACACCAAAGGTGAGATCATTTTCTCAAATTACGACCAGGAAGAGGAAAAAAATCTAAGACCTTGGGAGGGAAGAATTTATAAATGTTAGAATAATCATCATATATGATAATGAATATATAAACATTTCACTAGATGTGTTGTTAAATCATCATCATTAGTGAATGATATTGTTCTTTTTCGTGTATGAGAGTAAAAGACAACAAGCATCCATTTAGGATGCATTGGCGTTAAAAGTTTAATAATTAAGAATGTCCGAAAAAATTTTTTTACGTAAACGTTTTCGGTACTTAATTATTGATTTACAAGTAGATAAGTACTTGACTCGATGGAAAAATTTAGTAATCTTAGCCATAGATTACACTATTACGACCAAGTACGAGGAATTAAAATAGACTATTGCTACTGGCTAGAGAACTGTTTTGAAAGGATGAGAAGCTGCTACTAACTAACAAAATATTACCCTCAGTATTCTGATGGTTGTAATATGTAAGCATGTCCTCACACAGAATTATAAATCCTTATTAATTCTCTGCAAACGTTCCCATTAGCATCTTGTAGTTTGAAATAGTCAATTGATTCTTCAGTTAGCTTAGGCAATTATGCACGTTTAATAACTGTTCCTATAATTCTAATCAATTGATTCACTATGAGAATTAAACCCTACTATCTAAAGTGTCTAAGTGCTTTCGCAATGATGCTACTATTCGTAGGATCTGTGATGGCACAGTCGACAGTTTCGGGTACAGTAACTGGCGAAGATGGATCTCCGGTGGGTGGAGCAACTGTTTTGGTAAAAGGTACCTCAGCAGGAGCTTACACTGATCAGGAGGGAAAGTTCAGTGTCTCTGTTCCAGATGGTGCTACTATGCTAGTAGTATCCTTCTACGGTTTTGAAACCGCTGAAGTTGAAATTGGAGGTCAATCCAGTATCGATGTTCAGCTATCTTCAAGTATTACTACTCTTGACGAGGTGGTTGTAACTGGTTATGGTACCCAGCGTGCCAAAGAGGTTACATCTGCTATTGCTTCTGTTAAGGCAGAGGACTTCAACGGAGGTAATGTGAATGATGTTGCTCAGCTTCTACAAGGTAAAGTAGCTGGTCTGACTATTGCTAGACCAGGTGGTGATCCTAACGGAGGTTTCAACATCCGTCTGAGAGGTCTTTCTACAGTAGGTGCCAACTCTGGTCCACTAGTCGTAATTGACGGTGTGATTGGTGCTGACCTTAACTCTGTAGACCCTAATGACATCGAGTCTGTTGACGTATTGAAAGACGGTTCAGCAGCTGCAATCTACGGTACGCGTGGTTCTTCCGGTGTACTTCTGATTACCACTAAAACGGGTACGGCTGGTAGAACTACGGTAAACTACAATGGTTACATTACTGCTGAAGAGGCAGGTAAGTTTGTAGACGTAATGACAGCTGATGAGTACAGAAGCACAGTACTTCCTACTGGAAACGGTACTGACCTTGGTTCTGATACTGACTGGTTCGACGAGACTACTCAAACTGGTTTCACACAAGTTCATAACCTGGCATTGTCAGGAGGAACCGGACAAACTTCTTTCCGTGCTTCTGTGAACTATCGTGATGCACAGGGTATCGCGTTGAACACTGGTTTTAACCAGCTTAACGGACGTATTAACATTACGCAGAGAGCAATCAATGACAAGCTTTCTATTACCATAAACCTGGCGTCTACCACTCGTGATTCTGACCGTGGTTTTAATGAAGCTTTCCGTTACGCTACTATTTACAACCCAACGGCTCCTGTTCGTTCTGGAGAGTCTGAGTTTGACATCTATGATGGATATTTCCAGCAGGTGTTATTTGACTACTACAACCCAGTAGCTATTCTTGAGCAGAATAGAAACGAGACTACGCTAAACCGTCTAAACGGTAATATCTTTGCAGAATTTACTATCCTTCCTGGTCTTAAAATAGGTGGTAGATACGCTATCCAGCGTGATAACACTAACGCAAGACAATACTGGGATAAGCAGTCTTTCTGGATTGGTAGAGACCGTAACGGACGTGCAAATGTACGTGATGACAAGACTTTCAACGAATTAGCTGAAGCAACAGCTAACTACTCTACTGATTTCGGTAATGTAAATATGGAAGTTCTTGCTGGATACTCTTATCAGGAGTTTGAGTTCAGTGGATTTGGTGCTGATGGAGGTAACTTCCTTACAGATGCCTTTACATTCAACAACCTGGGCGCTGCTCTTGACTTCAACAACGGTCTTGGATCTGTATTCTCTTACAGAAACACTAACAAGTTGATC
This sequence comes from Bacteroidota bacterium, assembly GCA_038520955.1. GTDB lineage: Bacteria > Bacteroidota > Bacteroidia > J057 > J057 > JBCBKZ01. The sequence goes on from JBCBKZ010000199.1 coordinate 2,443, forward strand.
GCAGGATTTGGTCGTGTGGTACTTAATGTAGACCAGACTTACTTCCTGAGTGCTTCTTATCGTCGTGAAGGTTCTACTAAATTTGGTGAAAACAACAAGTGGGGAGACTTCCCAGCCGTTAGTGCAGGGGTAACTCTTTCTAACCTGTTTGATATTCCAGCTGTTACTAACCTGAAGCTGCGTGCCAGCTACGGTGTAACCGGTGCAGTACCTAATGACTCTTACCTGTCATTACAGCGTCTTGCACCTGTAGGTAACTTCTTCTTCAATGGTGCTTTCGTACCATCTTTCGGTCCTAACTCTAACCCGAATCCGGATCTTAAGTGGGAGAGAAAGCAGGAGTTCGACATTGGTGTTGACTTCTCTCTTCTGGATGACCGTTTGACGGGTTCATTAGACTACTATAACCGTACTACTAATGACCTGCTATTTGAAGTGAACGTACCTGTACCACCAAACTTGGTACCTACTACTATTGTGAACATTGGTGAGATTGAGTCTCAGGGTTTTGAAGCTGCTATTAGCTTTGACGCCGTTCAGACTAATGACTTCACATGGACCACAGCTGTTAACTTCTCTACTTTTGACGTAACGCTGAACTCTCTATCAAACGAGGATTTCGACTTCGGTGGATTCCGTCTGATTGCAAACCTTGGTGCTCCTGGTCAGAACAACACTCCTCTGATTCGTGTGGAGGAAGGACAGCCTGTAGGGAATATCTGGGGACAGCAGTTTATTAGAGTAGAAGGAGGTGACTGGGTAGTAGATGACCTGGATGGAGATGGTGAAAACCGTAATGATCCAGATGATGCACGTGTGATTGGTAACGGTCTGCCTGACTTCGAGTTCGGATGGAATAACTCATTCACTTTCGGAAACTTTGACCTTAACATGTTCTTTAGAGGAGCAGTTGGTCATGACCTGGTGAACACTTTCCGTGCTTTCTATGAAGTAGTTTCTCCTTCATACAACTCAGTTAACACAGAGTTCTTTGATCCTAGCTTGGTTAACAACGCACTATTTAACTCTACTCACGTTGAGGATGCGTCTTTCATCAAGCTTGATAATGCTACACTTGGGTACACTATTCCTATGGGAAGTAACTCTCCTTTCTCAAGAGCGAGAATTTATGTAGCAGGACAGAACCTGTTCTTTATCACAGATTACACTGGTGTTGATCCTGAAGTACGTTATGGTGATCCTACTGATAACGGAGGAACAAACATCCTTGCTCCTGGTATTGACAGAAGAAATACCTGGTTCAGAACGCGTTCTTACACGTTCGGTGTAAATCTTAGTTTCTAATTGTAAACAATAGACACTTTAATACATTATGCGTAAACTATTTTTCATTAGCCGATCTCTCTTCCTGGGGCTGTTCCTGGTTGTGTTTACACAATCTTGTACAGATCTGGATGAGGAGTTATTCGACCAGGTGACTACTGATAGTTTCTTCCAGTCCGATGAAGAATTTATCTCTGCCCTGGGACAGTCTTACACGACTCTCTATGGTTTCATGGGAGACTACTTTGCCGCTCAGGAAGTATCTACCGACGAGATGGTAGTACCTACAAGAGGTGCTGACTGGGATGATGGTGGACACTGGAGAAGACTTCACCAGCAACAGTACAATCCTGATGATCCGATCATCGGAGGTGCGTGGAACTTCGGATTCGGTGGTATCAATACTTGTAACCGTCTGATCTTCCAGTTTGAATCTTTGAATAATCCTAGCGCGACTGCTTTCATCGGTGAGCTGAAAGTATTGAGAGCTATGTACTATTTCTTCCTACTTGATGTTTATGGAAACGTTCCTTTGGTAACTACTTTTGACGTGCCTTTGGACTTTGCTCCTCCTACTACAAGTAGAGCAGAAATCTATGCCTTTGTTGACCAGGAAATCCGCGATAACATCGGTGGACTATCTAGAGACGTAGGTGGTGCTGCATATGGTCGTATGAACTTCTGGGCAGCTAAGACGCTACAAGCTAAGCTTTGGATGAATGCTGAAGTATATACCGGTACTCCTCAGTGGCAGGCTGCAGCTGATGCTGCTGCAGAAGTGATTAACTCTGGAAGATTCAGCTTGACTGGAAACTTCTTTGATAACTTCATCACTGCTAACGAAGGTTCTTCTGAGTTTATCTTCGCTATCCCTTATGACCAGGTATTCGCACAAGGACATAACCTTGTGATGAGAACCCTTCACTATGGTAGCCAGGCTACTTATAACCTGACTGCTCAGCCATGGAATGGATACTCATCTGTTCAGGAATTCTACGAGTCATTCGGTGAGGATGATGCCAGAAGAGCGAGTTTCCTCGTAGGTCCTCAGTTTGCTGCTAATGGTGATCCTATCATTGATAGTGGTACTGAGCCAAATGACCCAGACGGTGATCAGCTGACTTTCACGCCAGAAATCAACGAGCTTGGTCCTAACGCCCTTCGTCAGGCAGGTGCCAGAATTGGTAAGTATGAGTTTGCTCTAGGTGCTACACAGCATTTGAGTAATGACTTTGCGATCTTCCGTTATGGTGATGTTCTGCTGATGAGAGCTGAGGCGCTATTCCGTCTTGGACAGACTGGAGGAGAAGCATTAGACCTGGTTAACCAGATCAGAGCTCGTGCAGGAGTAGCTGCTTTTGCTAGTCTTACGGAAGAAAATCTGCTTGCAGAAAGAGGACGTGAGCTATTTGCTGAAGCATGGCGTCGTAATGACCTGATCCGTTTCGGAAAGTATAATGATGCTTGGAGATTTAAGGAAGCTTCTAGCCCTACCAAGAACATTATGCCTATCCCAGCAGGACAGATTGATGCTAACAAGAACCTGACTCAGAACCCTGGATACTAATCCTAATTTCTGATCAACATAAAGAAAGCAAGTAACCCTGGTTGCTTGCTTTCTCTTTTACCTGTATATTTTTTGCAATTACACACAGCCTTTTGTACCTAAAAAGGCAATTTCAGCTAAAGGCTTTTGCAGGCAAGCACTTCCCAATTATTTACCTTTGTGCTTAAGTATCAGTAATACCTATGGCTCCCATTAATAAATTCTTTCTTCCACTTTTCTGTCTTCTTTTTTTTGTATTTCAGGCATGTGAGACGGAAACTTCTTCACTGAATAAGCCACTATTCACAAAATTAAATCCCAAAGAGCACGGAATAGATTTCGAGAATAACCTTACCTACGACTCGGAATTCAACGTCTATACCTACAGAAACTTCTACAATGGAGGAGGAGTAGCGCTCGGTGATATCAATAAGGATGGACTTACGGACATCTACTTTATTGGGAATATGGAGGATAATAAGCTATACCTCAATAAAGGAGACTTCCAGTTCGAGGATATCACTGAATCTGCTGGCGTAGCATGCAAAAATGTATGGTCCACAGGCGCCAGTTTTGCGGATGTGAATGGAGATGGCTTCCTGGACATATACGTATGCAAATCAGGAAATCCGGAAGGGGAGAATAGACATAATGAACTCTTCATCAACAATGGAGATCTAACCTTTACTGAAAAGGCAGAAGAGTATGGAATAGCTGATAAGGGTTTCTCTACTCATGCTGCCTTCTTTGACATGGATAAGGATGGAGATTTGGATTGCTACCTCCTGAATAACTCTTTCAGACCCATAGGAGGCTTTGACTTGAGAAAAAACCAAAGAAATGATAGAGATCCCGAAGGTGGGAATAAACTCTACAAAAATGAGGGAGGGACCTTTGTAGATGTGAGTGAAGAAGCTAACATCTATGGAAGTATCATTGGGTTTGGCCTGGGAGTAACAGTGGGAGACCTGGACAGAGACGGATGGCAGGATATTTATGTGTCCAATGACTTCTTTGAAAGAGATTATCTGTACATTAATCAGAAAGACGGAACTTTCAAGGAGGTTTTGGAGGAACAGGTGAGGGAAATTAGCGCGGCTTCCATGGGAGCAGATATGGCTGACATCAATAATGATGGCTACCCTGAAATCTTTGTAACGGACATGCTGCCGGAAGGTGATGAACGCATGAAAACCAAAACTACCTTCGAGAATTGGGATAAGTACCAGATGAATGTCAAAAACGGCTACTACCACCAGTTTACTAGAAACGTCCTCCAACTAAATAATGGGAATGGAACCTTCAGCGAAATTGGAAGACTGGCAGGTGTCAATGCTACTGATTGGAGTTGGGGAGCCCTGATCATAGACTTGGATAATGATGGTTGGAAGGACATATTCGTAGCTAATGGAATCTATCAGGACCTAACAGACCAGGATTTTATTAACTATATCGCTAATCCCAGAACCGTCAGGAAGGTCATCCGAAAAGATAGCGTAGATTTTAAGCATTTGATAGATGTGATTCCCATCAATCCTATCCCAAATTATGCCTTCAGAAATAACAGAGACCTGACCTTCAGCAATGTAGCTGATGAATGGGGTCTTGGGACGCCTGGACATTCAAATGGCTCTGTTTATGGCGACCTGGATAATGATGGCGACCTGGACATGGTCATTAACAATGTAAATTCGGAGCCTTTCCTTTATAGAAGTGAGGCCAGACAGTTATTGCCTAACCGGCACTACCTGATGTTTGACCTGGAAGGGGAAGGACAAAATACCTATGCCCTTGGGGCGCAGGTAAGTGTATATAAGGGAGGCAAAGAATACTTCATGGAGTTAATGCCTATGAGAGGCTTTGAGTCTACCATTGACCATAGGTTACACATAGGGTTGGGAGAGGTAGAAGAGGCTGATAGCGTCATTGTCAAATGGCCAAATGATACGCGTACCTTACTCACTAAGGTGAAAACAGATCAGACACTTAGCCTTTCTCAAAAGGATGGAAAACCATACGAGAAGATGGCTGAGAAAATAGGAAAAACCCTCCTAACAGATATCAGTGAGTCTTTTCCACTTCAACATGCGCATCAGGAAAACAGCTTCATAGACTTTGATAGAGACAGACTTATCTACCATATGCTCTCTTCAGAAGGGCCACATATTTGTAAGGGAGATATGAATGGAGATGGACTGGAGGACCTTTACATGGTAGGATCCAAAGATCATGCAGCTGCCTTATACCTACAAACACCAAATGGGGGCTTTACACAAGCGAATCAAGCACTTTTTGAAGAAGAAAAAGCCTCCGAAGAAACAGATTGTGCCTGTTTTGACGCTGACAATGACGGAGACCTGGACATATACGTGACAAGTGGGGGGAATGAGTATCCTTCAAACGCGGTAGCACTTAAGGATAAGCTTTACTTCAATCAAGGAGATGGGACCTTTGAAAAATCCCAGCAATCATTGCCTACGTTCCAATATGAGAGTACCTCCACGGTAGTTCCTGCAGACTATGACAAGGATGGTGACATGGACCTGTTTGTAGGAGTTCGCCTTAGACCTTTCTTCTATGGCGTACCCGCAAACGGATACCTGTTGGAGAATGATGGTACAGGCAACTTTAACAACATAACTCAGACTAATGCTCCAGGGCTTAGTGATATCGGAATGGTGACGGATGCTTCATGGTTTGACATGGATCAGGATGATGACCTCGACCTGATTGTAGTGGGCGACTGGATGGCTATTACGGTATTTGAGCAGAATGAAGGAAAACTCACTAAGGTAGAAAATTCAGGTCTTGAGAAATCTAATGGTTTCTGGAACTGCCTGAGACCCTCAGACCTGGATGGAGATGGAGACACAGACTTCATCGTAGGGAATCATGGCCTGAATACTCGATTTAAGGCTACAGAGGATGAGCCCGTAAGTATGCTCATCAATGATTTTGATCAGAATGGATCTGCCGAGCAGGTGATATCAGTTTATAATGACGGGACCTCTTATCCGCTGGCATTGAGGCATGATCTGGTTATGCAGATGCCTATTCTCAAGAAAAAATATCTTAAGTACGAATCCTATAAAAACCATGGTTTTTATAGGATT
>JBCBKZ010000019.1:0-18643 GCA_038520955.1 Bacteroidota bacterium
TGCGCTAACAATTCATGCCCATTTTCAAGCTTTACCTTGAAGGTGGCATTAGGGAGTGCATATTGCAGGTAAAATGCGTATGCACTACATCAAAATATTACCTGGTGATAAAGTGGCTTTGGAGATTCCACCTTATGACCTGACAAAAGGAAGAATAGTTTACCGATATAAATAACAGCGCAGCTTGCTGCAAAAACATACAAGATCATGAAAGTAAGAGCATCCGTAAAAAAGCGTACCGCTGATTGTAAAATCATCAAGCGCAAGGGACGTGTTTACGTCATCAACAAAAAGAATCCCAGGTGTAAGCAAAGACAAGGCTAAGCCTTTCTTGATCTATCAAACAGATAATTACTTAAGCATATATGGCACGTATTGCAGGGGTAGATTTACCTAAAAATAAAAGAGGCGTAATCGGTCTAACCTATATCTTCGGAATAGGAAAGACATCCTCCACCGCCATTCTTGAAAAAGCCGGTGTTAGCCAAGACAAGAAGGTGAATGACTGGTCAGATGATGACCTGGTAAAGATCCGTGGTATCATCAGTGAGGAGTACAAGGTAGAAGGACAACTAAAAAGTGAAATCACGCTGAACATTAAGCGTCTGATGGACATAGGCTGTTACCGTGGGCTGAGACACAGAAAAGGCCTACCATTAAGAGGTCAGCGTACTCGTACCAATGCACGTACGCGTAAGGGTAAGAAGAAAACAGTGGCAGGTAAGAAGAAGGCTGTTAAGTAATATCTGAAATAAGATCGTAATCAACATCCAATAAGATGGCTAAAGCGAATAAAAAGAAGAAGAAAATAGACCCAGTAGGTCAGGTACACATCACCTCTTCTTTCAATAATATCATCATTTCCATGACAGACTTGGCTGGAAATGTAATCTCTTGGTCCTCAGCCGGAAAGATGGGCTTTAGAGGTTCCAAGAAAAACACTCCCTACGCTGCCCAGGTAGCGGCAAGTGACTGCGCAAAGAAAGCCTATGATATGGGCATGCGTAAGGCAGAAGCCTTTGTAAAAGGAACAGGTGCTGGTCGTGAAGCTGCCATCAGAGCAGTGGCCGGAGCAGGTATAGATGTTACCCTGATTAAGGATATAACTCCCCTTCCACATAATGGATGTCGTCCTCCAAAAAGAAGAAGGGTATAATAAATATTTTCTTAGATCGTAATAAAGATCGAATAAGTAATGGCAAGATATAGAGGACCCAAAGGAAAAATAGCCAGAAGATTCAAGGAACCCATCTTCGGACCCAGTAAAGCACTGGACCGTCGTAAGTTTGGTCCTGGTCAGCATGGTAAAGGGAGAAGGAGAAAAGTCTCTGAATACGCTACTCAGCTCTTGGAAAAGCAGAAAGCTAAGTACACTTATGGGCTATTAGAAAAGCAATTCAGAAATACCTTCAAGAAAGCTTCCAGAAGAAAAGGTGTTACCGGTGAGGTATTCCTTCAGATGCTGGAATCCAGACTTGACAATGTAGTCTTCAGAATGGGATTCGCTCCTACTCGCCGTGCTGCACGTCAGTTAGTGGGACACAAGCACTTCATGGTAAACGGTAAGTCTGTAAACATCCCTTCCTACGTAGTAAACCCTGGTGATACCATCACGATACGTGAAAAAAGCCAGCACATGGAAGTCTTCAAAGAAAGCATTTCCCGTGCAGGAAGATATAACTGGGTAGATGTGAAAGGAGACAGCCTGACAGGTGTTCTACTAAATCTCCCATCAAGAGAGGACATCCCTGAAAATATCAAGGAAAACCTCATTGTGGAATTGTATTCGAAGGCGTAGAAAGTAAGCCTTCATACACGCTGCGGGCCCCACATTTGGTCCTCGCCGCCAATCACTGGAAGAATTTAATTCTGAGTTCTTAATATAGAATAAGTCCACATGGCGCTATTAAATTTTCAAATGCCTGAAAAGGTGGTTCTAGAGAAAGAAAGTGATTATTACGGTCGCTTTTTACTTAGACCCCTTGAAAGAGGTTATGGTATCACAGTTGGAAACGCCCTGAGAAGAGTGCTCTTGTCTTCTCTGGAAGGGTTTGCTATTACCAGCATAAAGATACCCAGTGTAGATCACGAGTTTTCTGTTGTGCCAGGTGTCATAGAGGATGTGACAGAACTGATCCTGAACCTGAAGTCAGTTCGTCTGAAGAAAGTTGCAGATGGAGACGCCAAAATATTTGTCTCGATTCGTGGAAAGGAAGCTTTCACGGCTGGAGATATCAACGACCACACCACTGCCTTCAAAGTAACTAACCCTGGGCACATCATTGCTCACCTTGATCCTAAAACTCAGTTTGACATAGAGTTGACCATAGGAAAAGGACGTGGCTACGTTCCTGCAGAGGAAAACAAGGTTACCAACGCACCTATTGGTGAAATATCCATTGATGCTATTTACACCCCAATCAAGAATGTGAAATACCAGGTAGATGACTACCGTATTGAGCAGAAGACAGACTATGAGCAGCTTGAAATTGAGGTGAAGACAGACGGAACCATTGATGCAGAATCAGCTTTAAAAGAAAGTGCTAACATCCTTCTGAGACATCTGATGTTATTCTCAGATGAGAAAATTGCACTGGCTTCTGAAGAGCCTGAGAAGAAAGACGAAGTAGATGAGAACTTCCTGCAGATGCGTAAGCTGCTGAAGACCCCTCTATCTGAACTAGATCTTTCTGTAAGAGCTTACAACTGTCTGAAAGCGGCTGATATCAAAACGCTTGGAGACCTGGTAAGCTACAACATCGCAGATCTGTTGAAATTTAGAAACTTCGGTAAGAAGTCTCTTACAGAGCTGGAAGAACTGGTAGCTGAGAAAAATCTTAGCTTCGGTATTGATGTAACTAAATACAGATTAGAAGAAGACTAAATTATATAGGTATGAAGACCTGGTAACATCAGGTCTTCATTCTTTTTTACTAACCAGAGGAGAAACGGGAATACATATCAGACCGGTAGATAGTAAACGCTAAATCGTCGGCCTGAAAATTTTAAATGTCATGAGACACGGCAAAAAATTTAATCACTTAGGTAGAACCGCTTCGCACAGAAAAGCGATGCTGGCTAATATGGCTTGTTCTCTTATTGAGCACAAGCGTATCAAGACTACCCTGGCCAAAGCTAAAGCGTTGAGAAAATACGTAGAGCCTTTGATCACTAAGTCTAAGCTAGACACTATGCATTCTCGCAGAGTGGTGTTCTCTTACCTTCAGAATAAAGAGGCGATCAAGGAACTTTTTGGAGAAGTTTCTAATGCAGTGGCTGAGCGTCCAGGAGGATACACCAGAATCCTGAAGCTTGGACCCAGAGCAAGTGATAACGCTGAGATGGCCCTGATCGAGTTAGTAGACTTCAATGAGTTGGCTCCAGGAAAAGCGGCTGGTTCTAAGTCTAAGAGCTCACGTAGAAGAAGAGGTAAAGGTAAGAAGAAGAAAGCTGCTGAAACTACTAGTGCAGTAGTTGAAGAAGCAGTAGCAGTAGAAGAAGCACCAGTAGTAGAGGAAGTTGTTGAAGAAGTAGAAGCTGCTGTAGAAGAAGTGACTGAGGTAGTTGAGGAAGCACCTGCTGAAGAGGTAGTAGAAGCGGTAGAAGAGGCCGTAGTTGAAGAAGCCCCTGTAGAAGTAGAAGAGGTGGTAGAAGAAGCTCCAGTAGAAGAGGCAATAGTTGAGGAAGCACCAGCTGAAGAAGTGGTAGCAGAAGCACCTGCTGAAGAACCAGCTCCAGAGCCAGTAGCTGAAGCTGCACCAGCACCTGCAGATGATCTGAAGAAAATCGAAGGGATTGGACCTAAGATAGCTTCTATTCTGAATGAGGCAGGTATCACTACATTTGCTGCCTTAGCAGGAAGTGAAGCTGACAAGATTAGAGAGATTCTGGCAGCAGCCGGAAACAGATATAAAGCACATGATCCCACTACCTGGCCTAGACAGGCACAGCTTGCAGCTGACGGGGCATGGGACGAGCTTAAAGCCCTTCAGGATGACCTGAAAGGTGGTAAGGAAGCATAAACCTTACACAACTGTTACGAGACTAAAACCGGAGTGCTTAGCACTTCGGTTTTTTTGTTGCCCCATTTATGTTTTCAGAAATCACTTTTGTTGACTGAAATAGGCTAGACTTCGTACTTTAGGGGAGAGCTACGAAAACCCATGAAATACATCTCCATCAGCCTGTATCGGAAGATGATAAATCATGCCCTGGAAGAGGGAATGAAGCCGGAATCCTTTTCGCACTTACCTATTTCCATAAATCCTTCCCCTGATATTAAAGCAGTTCCCGCAGATACCTTCTTCGGGCTACATGAGTGGTTGGATGAACAAATTGGCCCGGGTTTCTCTGTAAGGGTGGGCCAGGCCATGAAGATGGATGACTATGGCGTACTAGGGCTGTCATGGAAGACCATTTCCAGGGTAGGGGAGATGTTTGAGCGTAGCGAAAGGTACTTCAAACTGCTTTCCAATACCTACGTATTCAAAGTGGAGCGCAAGGAAGAGGTATCCCAGATTCACCTTTACCGGGATCCTTATAGAAGGGGAGTGGGACTCTCAAATGAAGCCACCTTCTCTGCTACAGTAGTAGTGCTACAAGCGATAACAGAATCCCCTATTTCTCCCGTAAAAGTTTCTTTCAAGCATGCACCTCCAAGAGGAATGGATGGATATCAGGAGGCATTTCAATGTCCGGTTCTCTTTGAGCAGCCAGAGAATTTCATTGCCTACCGCACGGAAGATTTGGACAAGCGTACAGCTAAGGCTGATATAAGTATCAATAAGTTCCTGCTGGAGCGAGTAGAAGAAGAGACCAAAGGGATGGAGGTGAGCTCCATAAAAATTGCTGCGGATGTGGAGAGCCTCATTAAAGATGCACTTCCCAGCGGAATTCCTAGTATAGTGCAGATCGCAGAACACATGGGTATGAGTAGTCGGACGCTCAAACGCAGATTAACCCAAAATGGAATCACCTTCAGAGACTTAATCAGGCAGACCCAGGAACAACTCTCCAAAGAACTCCTACAAAATACCTCTTTCTCCATAGGAGAAATCGCCTTCCAGACGGGCTTCTCAGAACAAAGTGCCTTTAGCCGCGCCTTCAAGCGCTGGACCGGGCGGTCTCCTCTTGATTTCCGCAATCCTCAGTAATCCTGACAGCCTCCAGCATTGCCATCCGTTAGCCTTACGTGATGGATGCTCACGCAAAGCCGCTAAGTCGCAAAGAAAGATAAGAGAAGCCCATCATCCCCTTGGGGTAAGGGATATGGCCTGTAGGGCCAAACGAGATCTAGTGAAACTCCTGACTCATTTACGTTGAAGTAATAGATCGCTGCTTATTGAGCTAGGGTTAGCTAATAAACTTATCACGGCAAGGCTAAAAAAACTAAACTATCACCTTATAGGCTAAAGCGGGCTGGCCGTCGCTCCACCGATCGTGGGTGGATAGTGGATCGCATTGGAGAGACAAAGCGCTTTTGGTTACTTTTCTCGCATCAGAAAAGTATCTCCCGCGGAAGGCGACGAAGCACTTGAAGGAGACTGTCAAAAGAGTTTGGCCCAAACTGTCATGACATTGGCTTAGCGGGTCAAGAAATCCCTAGCTAATTCTCCCACCTTTACTTCTGTCAAACAAACAGAAGTAAGATGAAAAATAGACACATCCATCTTTTCACATTCGGTCTTCTCTTCTCTCTCTATTGTCTGCTCAGTGCTTTTACAGTAGCGGGGGATCCAACCAAAGTAAATCTGAAACAGCAGGCATACGAGGTCCTAAAGAATAAGTGCAACGTCTGCCACAAAAAGCAAAATCCCTTCAAGGTATTCTCCCTGAAGAACATGGAGAAGCACGCCAAGAAAATCAACCATCAGGTATTTGTGCTCAAGAGAATGCCCAAAGGGGATGACATACAGCTCACAGAAGAAGAATACCAAACTCTAGAGGAGTGGCTCAATACCCAAAACATCAACTAATCATGGAAATCTCAATCAAATCTGTAACCCTCTTTTTCGCAGTCATACTGACAGGCCTTTCCGCAGGGCTTTTCTACGCCTGGATGGTCTCTGTCATTCCCGGAACCCGAAAGCTTGCTGACCTGACTTACCTGGAAAGCATGCAATCCATCAACCGCGAAATTCTGAACCCGGCATTCTTCCTGATCTTTTTCGGAAGCCCTATTGCCCTGGCCATAAGTAGCATTCAGCATGTAAACGCTGGCCTGACTTTCTGGCTGATCCTGGCTGCTACAGCCATCTATTTGGTGGGAACTTTCGCCGTAACAGCCTTTGGCAATGTCCCTCTGAATGACTCCCTGGAAGCCCTGGATCTGGCTACGCAAAATGAGAGCAAGCTGACTGAATTTCGGAAAATGTATGAAGGAAAATGGAATAGACTTCACGTCATCAGGACGGTCTTCTCTGTGATTGCCTTCATGCTCTCCCTACTAGGAATCTTTGCTCAAATCAAATCTCTGTAATCAATCTTATAATCCAATAATACCAATTCAATGAACAACCAAACCAATTATCTCGTCATCGGTGGAACTGGAAAAACCGGTAGAAAAGTCGTAGAAGGACTTCAAAAAGCAGGACAGTCAGTGAGAATAGGCAGCAGAAGCGCTACTCCTTCATTTCAGTGGGGAGATCCTTCTACCTGGCCGGCTGCCCTGGAAGGCATAGACAGAATGTACGTGGTGTATTACCCAGACCTGGCAGTACCAGGCGCTTATGAGGCAATCTCCGGCCTGATGGAAGAAGCCAAAAAAGCAGGGGTAGAAAAAGTGGTGCTCCTGTCAGGTAAGGGTGAAACTGAAGCTGAGCGTTGTGAACAGGTAGTAGCTAAATCTGGTATGAACTATACCCTGGTGAGAGCTTCCTGGTTTAGCCAGAACTTCAGTGAGTACTTTTTCCTGGATCCCATTCTGGCAGGCCATGTAGCCTTACCTATGGCGGACGCACAGATTCCATTTGTAGATACTACAGACATAGCAGAAGTGGTATTGGAAGCATTGCAAGATGACGCCCATAACGGCAAAACCTATGAGATCACCGGGCCTGAAACCCTAAGTTTTGAAGAAGCTGTTAAGGTTATTGGGGAGAGTAGCGGAAGAGAGATTGCTTTCCAGTCCATCACGCTGGACCAATACACTGAAGGTATGAAAGCAGCAGGTGTACCAGATGATGTCGTTTGGCTTATTGGCTATCTCTTCCAGCATGTACTGACTAAAGCAGAGAACCAGTATGTGTCACATGATATAGAGAAAGTGCTGGGAAGAAAGGCTACCAGCTTTAATGACTTTGCCCGGGAAGCCGCAAAGACTGGTGTTTGGAACCAGTCCTTACCACAAACTATCTAAGTATTTTTCCATGTCTCCTACTCTTGTCTATCCTGCATATTTGTAGGACGGACAGGAGTTGAGGGATGTATGGAGGAATTTAATTTCTCACCTTACTAATTCAACAAGCATGAATACTATTCACTGGAAAAGTACAGTCATCTCCACCCTCATAGTTTGGTCGCTGGGAGTTACGGCCTTTGTGGCTTCTTACTTTGTGCCCGTCATGGAGAATCCTGATGAGCAAGCAAACTGGGTGCTATCTCTGGCATTAATACCCGCAGTCAGCCTAGGCGCACATATCTATTATCGCAAGGGCCATAAAACCAATGGCTTTCTCCTGGGAGCTACCATGTTCCTGATTACCATATTTCTGGATGCAGCTATTACGGTTCCTGTTTTCATTATGCCCTATGGAGGAACCCATATGAGTTTCTTTACAGATCCAGGCTTTTGGTTGATAGGACTAGAGTATGTAAGCGTGGTAGCAGCTTACTGGCAGATAGAAAAAGCTGTTAAAAGAACACAAGTACAGAATGGATAATAGGATTAGGGAGTTGGTGTAGATCTGACTCCCTACGATTTAGAGAAAGCTGAATCCAAATACTTCCGGAAAGTATTTCTTCAGAAGTTCTTCTACCTCTTGTATGTCCACTTCTCTTACTAGTTCAGCCTGTAAAGAGGTAACGCCCTTATCAGATATGCCGCATGGGACTATATGATTGAAGAAAGAAAGGTCTGTATTTACATTCAAGGCAAAGCCATGCATGGTAATCCAGCGGCTACACCTAACACCCATGGCACATATTTTCCTCGGATTATGCGTATCTATGTCCAGCCACACACCAGTAGCCCCCTCAATTCTCCCACCTTCTAATCCATACTCTGCCAGAACCTTGATGATCACCTCTTCCAGGCTTCTCAAGTACCAGCCTATGTCAGTCTTGAATTTCTCCAGGTCAAAGATAGGATAGCCTACTATTTGGCCGGGACCGTGATAAGTAATATCTCCACCTCGATTCGTGTGGACAAAGGTAATTCCATATTTCTCCAGGGTAGGTTGATCTATCAGCAGATGTTCTCGCTTTCCGCTTTTACCGAGAGAATAGACATGAGGATGTTCACAAAACAAAAGATGGTGCTCAGTAGGAATATCATTAGGATCTGCATCCCTCCCTGCGTCCAGTTTAAGCTGTACATTGGCTTTCAGCAACTTTTCCTGATAATCCCACGCCTCCTGATAGTCAATGGATCCCAGCTGCTGAAAGTGTACTTTGCGAATATCCTGATTGACCATTGCCATTAGGACACATTATTTGCCGTAGCTGTAACTCTCGTGATTTCAGGAACCATTTGCGTCAATACAGGTTCTACGCCCTGTTTCAGGGTTTGTATGGCGTATGGACATAAGTGGCAGGCACCATGCATGCTTAGATTAATGACTCCTTTCTCATAGCTATCCACCAGAATATCTCCTCCGTCTTCCTGGGCTGCGGGGCGGATATGCTTATCCAGAATATTCTCTACTATCTCCAGAATTTCTTCCTCTGTACGCGCATGCTTGAGGGGGGGCGTACCTACGTACATGATAGGCTCATCCTGTTCAAGGTGTAGCTGGATGAGGGACTTGAGTTCAAAAAGGATGTCATCCCAGGCAGGACTACTTCCCTTGGTTTTTACAATGGTGACGTAGTTGAAGTTGATCATGACCCGTTCCACATACCTTAGCATCATGAGCTTTCTGGCTAATGGCGCCTCCTTAGCCTCAGAGAGCGAGGTGAACTCATATGGTTTATCTGCTAATACCCCATTCTCAAGGACTATTTTTATCGCTTCAGGATTAGGTACTCCTTCTACATGTAATATCGCTTGTCTCTTTACCATGATCTCCTACCATTAAATTTCAGCAAAGATACGTATCTATTGCTTACTAATAAATAATTCGTCTACTACATTGTTTAGGGATGGGACTTAATCATCCCACATCTCTTCATCCAGTTGTTGCTGAAGGGCTCTTTGAAGTTCTCCTTCTGCATGTTTGTCACCTTGTTCCTGGGACAGTTTGATACCCGTTTGGTAGGTTTTCTTAGCTTCTTCAGCCTGATCCAGGAGAAGTAAGGTTTTTCCCAGGTGGTAATATAATCCTATATAATTCGGGTCATTACCTCTGAGTTTTTGAAAATATTCGACTGCCTTATTCAGTTCACCCAGCTGAAGATACTCGTATGCGATGGAATAAAGCGTAAAACTGTCATCCGGGGCCTTTTCCAGGAATTGAAAGAGTTGTTGGAGACGAGCGGGATTCATTTTATTTAGTTGATTTAAGTTTGTAATTTCGTGGAAAAATTAAGCCAAATTAACATATGAAAATACTGGTTTGTATTAGTCACGTACCAGATACTACTACAAAAATTCAATTTACTGAAGATCACAGTGGGCTGAACAAAGCTGGGGTTACTTTTATTATAGACCCTTACTGCGAATACGGCCTTTCTCGTGCGATCGGATTTAGAGAAGAAGGTAAGCAAGTGCAGATCACCGCTGTCTGTGTTGGTGGACCTGAAGTAGAACCTACCTTACGTAAGGCATTGGCCATAGGAGCTGATGATGCCGTGAGGATTAACGTGGAGCCCTCAGACTCTGCTTTTGTAGCTCAGCAGATTTACAATTATGCAGAAAGTAGAGAATACGATATCATTTTTACCGGAAAAGAGTCTATCGACTTTAACGGAAGCATAGTTCCTGGCATGTTGGCGGAGTATATGAATATGGCATTCGTATCATTTGCTACCAAAATGGATATGACAGGAGATAAAACTGCAGAAGTACACAGAGAGGTAGATGGAGGAATGGAAATCCTGGATGTAACCTTACCAGCAGTTATTAGTTGTCAAAAAGGGATAGCGGAATGGCGGATTCCTAATATGAGAGGGATTATGGCTGCACGTAAAAAGCCCCTTTCCGTAGTGAGTCCTTCAGATGATCAGCCTAAGGCTAATACCGTAAAGTTTGATTATCCTGCTGCCAAAGGGGATTGTCAGTATTTCGAGCCAGAACAATCTGCTGCTTTAGTAGCTGCCCTAAATGATAAGGGACTGATTTAATTTTTCTCACACCTTAGAAATCAAAAGAATATATGTCTGTATTACTTTTTGCAGAAAATTCAGAAGGAGTATTTAAAAAAGCAGTCCTGGAAGCTGCTACATATGCATATGATTTAGCCCAAAAAATGGGGGTTGCCGCAGAAGCCATTTCTGTAGGGAATGTTGATAATGCCGAGCTGGAAAAGTTAGGCGAGTACGGCATTTCCAAAGTACATGTTGTCAGTAATGATAAACTGGACTCATTTGTCAATAAAGCCTATGCTGCTGCTGTAAGTGCTGCTGCTAAAGCCACAGGCGCTAAAGCTGTCGTACTGGCTCAGACGTATAATGGCCGTGCCATAGCACCTAGAATTGCCGTAAAATTAAATGCAGCACCTATTTCAGGTGCGATTACGCTGGCAGATCCTGGAAATCAGTTTGAGGTATCTCGTATGTCATATTCGGGTAAGGGGATACAGGAGATGAAAGCCACTACTGATAAAGTAGTCATCACGGTAAAGACCAATGGGTATAAAGTGGAAAGTAATCCTACCTCTGCTTCCATTGAAGCCTTTGATTATAGCCCCGCAGAAAACGACTTTGCAGCAGTAGCCAGAGAGCTGGTAAAAGCTTCAGAAGGGATTTCTCTTACAGAAGCTGATTCTGTAGTATCTGCAGGTAGAGGAATGAAAGGACCTGAAAACTGGGGAATGATAGAAGAGTTGGCAGGACTACTAGGAGCTGCTACCGCTTGTTCCAAGCCTACCGCTGATATGGGATGGAGACCACACCACGAGCACGTGGGTCAAACAGGAATTCAGATTGCACCTGTACTATATATAGCAATTGGTATTTCAGGCGCTATTCAGCATTTAGCTGGCGTAAGTTCGTCTAAGAATATAGTAGTGATCAATAAAGATCCTGAAGCACCTTTCTTCAAGATTGCAGATTACGGAATCGTTGGCGATTTGTTTGATGTTGTCCCTCAGATTGTTGAGGAAGTGAAGAAGTTGAAAGTAGCTAGCTAATCTTCACTGAATAAGGCAAATCTTTCAAAATAAAATCGCAATTTAGGAAGAATTTTTGCAGAGGGTTGGGAAGAAGTTCAAACCGACAAGCTACTTCCCAACCAAATACTCTCTCAAAGATTCAGAGTTGCAGGATATAAAACCGACTAGGTGAAAAAAATACGGTTAGACATAATAGGCCTTTCTTCCAGCCATTCACATAATGGGCACTACGCTCTGGTATTAGGAGAGAGCAATGGAAACAGGAGGCTTCCCATCATCATAGGAAGTCCTGAGGCGCAGGCAATTGCCCTGGAACTGGAGAACATCAAGACTAACCGTCCGATGACTCATGATCTCATCTTCAATATCTCCAAGCATTTTGACATTAGCCTGGTAGAGATCATCATCAATGATTTGCAGGAAGGGATTTTTTATGCGCGTCTGGTGATGGAGTGGGGAGGCAATATTCATGAGATTGATAGCAGGCCTTCAGATGCTGTGGCCATAGGAGTAAGGTTCAAAGTACCTATCTACTGCTATGAGTCAGTCTTGGATGAAGCAGGCATCATCATAGATGAGTCAGAGGCTGAGGAAGAATCAGTATATGGAGATGATGAGGGAGAATTCGATTTGGCAAAAATAGAGAGTTCAGATCCTATAGAAGAAGAAGCACCGGCTCCTACCTCATCTGCCAATGTTGATCGAATTGAGAAGTTGAAGAAAAAGCTGGATGAGGCATTAGCTGGAGAAGACTACGAGGCCGCTGCAAGATTAAGAGATGAGATTAACAGACTCACCGGAGAATAGAAGATAGAACTAATCTAATATACCTAAGCCATGAGGGGTCCTCATGGCTTTTTTTATCCCTTGAAGTTTTTACTGCTCCCAAATGCAAAATAGCTCCGGGTTTAAATCCGGAGCTATTTTGTATGTAGGATAAATTTTATCTTGTCTATCCTCTCAGCTTAAAGGTAATGGTTACCGTTAACTGCTGATTTGCCTGAGGTTGGTTGCTTTTGAGACGGCTAAAACGCCATTTCTTGATGGCATTAATACCAGCTCGCTTAATACTTTGCTGGTTAGGTCCTACTACCCCTACAGTAGTCACTGATCCTACCGTCCCATCAGGCTTCAGGATAAATTTAAAGGTCAATCTTCCTTCTTCCTGAGCTGTATAGGCTGGTGGGGGAAGGCTTAAAGGTGCTCTATTACTGGCACCTCCTCCTACACCTGCTCCAAATGAATACAGTCCGTTAGGGTCAAGTACTTTTATATTAGGTGCTCCCTGGTTTCCTACGTCATCCCCATCCCCTTGATTAGACCCGCCGAGGTCATCAGTTATGGGCTTACGTTTAGGCTTTTCTACCGGGGGAGCAGGTTTAGTCGTTTCTGTCTCAGTCTCTTCTACCGGCTGAGGTTTTTGCGGAGTAGGCTTGGGTTTAGGTTTAGTGGGTGTCACCTCCTTTTTAGGGGTAGGAGTGGGTTTAGGTTGCGTAATGGGGGATTCTGCCTCCTGGGTAATGGTAGGTTCAGGAGCGGGATCAGTTTCTTCCACCACCGGAGTTGGTTTAGGTTTAGCAGGTTGAGGAGGAGTCTCTGAGGGCTTTTCTACCGCACGCTCAAAGGAGTTTACCTTCTTACTACCTACCTTCATGTCCCCGAAGTCTATGGCGCCAATAACCTCATATTCCTCTCCCGGAGGGGGAACTCTGTCTCTGGTAACCCACCATACAAACGACCCCACCAAGGCCATGATCATGAGGATAATGGTCATGATGGCGCTGCTACGTTGGATTCGGCGTTCTTCTTCTACTAACTCAGGTGTATACATAATCCATTGATAAGAGCTTGAATATACGAATATTAGCTTAGTCGGGTTAGTGCCATTAGCCGAAACATCGTGCCAAAGTAGGGGGAAAAGCTCCTTAGCGTGCTATTCCAGGCCATCCAGGACCTCTTTTAATTCTGCCAGCGTGCTGACTCCCTTATCCTTCGTGTACCAAATCTGGAGTCTTGCCTGGAAATCTACGTAGGCTTCATCACCCGGATCTGCCTTATAGGCCATCACCAGGTCTTGTGCTTCAGCCGGTCTTGGTCCCCATGTTCCTGCTACAGTACCGCTTTCTTCCTCTATGATGATGAGTTTAGGAATAGAACGAGTTCCATTGGTAAGGAAGGCATCCATCAGTTCGGGATTTTCGTCTCTGAGTACGGTCAGCATTTTAATGTTTTCTGTCTGTTTAGAGAGCGCATTGAGGATAGGGAGAGACTGGGCAGCGTCCCCACACCAGGACTCCGTGATGACCAGCCAGATGTAGGACTTCTCAAGTCCCCTCAGGCTAGGGAGAATATCTGGTAAGAGGCGGAAGGTTTTGTCGAGCCGCTTCATGCGCTGAGCATTTAAGCCTGTGAAGTAGATCAAATCTTCCTTCTGCTCTGGTCCGGAAGTTTTGCCTTCTTCTTTCAGCTTATCCACCCATTCTCTATAAGCTTGGTAAGTAATTCCCTTGTCTATATACGTTTGTAGGTTCATCCCACAAAGATGGGGCTTTTATATGGTATTTATTAGTCAGAAATGAGACAGGAGTACTTTGTTCATTTGCCTTGATGCAAACGAACCAAAAATCAAGCACGAAAAAACCAAGGCCTTCCCGAATGCCATCCTCCCCGCTTTCATGCACCCCAACCCACACAAATTTAATTTTTTGTGTGTAAGGGCCGTTCCTCCACGGATTGTGGGAGGAAAGTGGGATGCATTGGAGGAACAAGAGTTTTTGCCTTCTTTTTGCGATCAAAAAGAAGGTCCCGCTGAAGGCGAAAAGAGATTGAAATTAGAGTGCTAGGTTTCCACCTAAGTATCGTGAAGAGACAGAATTTAGATCAAATAAAATTGTAGTTTAAAAACATAAAGAACCATTACCACATGCTCATCCATCACATCCGTAATGCGACCATGATCCTGGAAGCTAATGATCAGGTCATCCTCATAGATCCATTCTTAGGGCCTAAAGGGCAGCTTCCTCCTCTGGCCTTTTTCCGCTTTAAAGCTCGAAGAAATCCTATGGTTCACTTACCGGAGAATACAGATAGCTTATTAAAGAAAGTAACCCACTGCTTGATTACGCATAACCATCCTGATCATCTGGATGAGGTAGGCATTGGTTTTTTGCGTGAGAATAATATACCGGTCTACTGTAGCGTGAAGGATGAGACCACCTTTAGAAAGAAAGGCCTTAGAGTAGTTCAAACAGTTAATTATTGGCAAAAAACGCCCTTTATGGGAGGAGCCGTAGAGGGGATCCCCGCCAGGCATGGCTATGGTTTTATAGCTGGGCCCATGGGAAATGTGATGGGCTACCACATGACATTACCTGGTCAACCTTCCGTATATCTAGCTTCAGATACCATTTACACTGAGGATGTTCACAAAGTCCTGACAGAGTACAAGCCTGATATTGCTGTCTTCCCGGCTGGTTCCGCTCAGTTTGACCTCTTCCAACCCCTTATGATGCACATGGAGGACATTCTCAAGTTTGTAGAAACAGCACCCGGTTTAGTCATAGCTAACCATCTGGAAGCGGTAAATCATTGCCCTACGACTAGAGAAGGCTTGAAAAACCTGCTTTCAGAGAAAGGCCTTTCTGATAAGGTGTGGGTACCTGAAGATGGTGAAAGAAGAAACTACTAAGGTAGATGAGTACCTTTCTCATGAAGTAATACTTCCGGCCTAAAATCTATGCTTTCCATCATCTCATCCAGGATGGAATAACCTTTAGAGAGTAAGAAATTGGAGGCCTTTCCGAAAGTCTTGGAGCCTATCAGGTAGTAATGAAGATCCGTAGCCAGCGTATCCTGAAAGTGATAGCTAACTGAATCACAGCTATGTAGAGCAGGATTGATCTTATCAGACAGATGAACAGGACAATCATACTTCTCATCTAGCCTGAGCTCAAAATTCTTTACTAAACCGTGATCTGGAGAAAAGCCTATGTTGGAGATGATTTTATGGATGCCTTCCACCTTCAGCCCATGTTGGGCTTGGATAGTAAATGGCTCACCCGCTCCCTCAATAGATTGCGTATCAAAGTTCGTAGTTAGGTCAACTCTTCCTTCAGAAATAAGGGACTGGATTTGTTTCTCTAGCTGGGCGCTCTTTCCGCCCACCTTACTCTTCCCAAATCTTGGTTGATCTGCCCTAATCAGCCAGCACAGCTTTAAGTCTTCTCGTTCTGATAAGAACAGCAGACTATTCATGGCTGAATGCCCACCTCCTATTACTGCGACCTTACTTCCTTCCGCTATCTTACCTATATCTTGTGTATTGGGAATATTTGTCTCTGGTATATAAGAGGAGCTTCTTTTATGCTTGATTAAGGGAGTGGGAGTTTGCCAGGTACCAGAGGCATCAAAGAGGAAGCTGCTATTTACCACCTTTTGGTCACCACTATTCTCATAACTCACCTCAAAGTTCTTACTGGTTCTGGCATATTGGATGGAAGTTACCTTAGCGTTACACTGGATTTGGTGATCTGGAATGATTCCACTTATTCTTCCCAAGTACTTTTTTGCAAACTCTGCCCCTCTTGGATGGGAATCTGGAACTTGGAAACCGATACCATGCTTCTTCAATAAGTCCATACTGAGCGTATCTACACTTTCGGCCCAGTTAGTGAACAAAGGTACATGCCCCCATTGAAGCATGTTATGGCCAGGAGAATCTCCTTTCTCTAGTAGCAGAAAAGGAATGGCTTTCTTCATGAGCCTTGAAGCCAGCGCCAGACCTATCGGTCCAGCACCTATAATAAGGGCGGTTGTTTTTTTCATGTTATTGAGCTTTCTCTTAAAGTGCCTTCAATTCCTCCACAAATGATTCTATCTGCTCTATATTGACAGAATAGAAGGAGAACTTATCCTTATACTCCACTATAAATAGATTCGCATCTTTCAGTTTCCTGATGTGCTGAGATAAACTGGATTGACTATAAGGAAAGTGTGCTACCAGGTCTTTGTTGCAGATGTCATTTCTGACCGTATTCTTTTGCTTCACATACGCAATGAGCGCCACCCGTAGTGGATGAGCTAAGGCATCCGCGATTTCTGCCACTTTTATGGCCCTCTCAGAATTCTCAATATTGATCTCCTTCTTTAGCTTCATTGAGTGAAGATAGATATGAAAATGTATATTAGCAATATACGATTTGATGTTTTGTGCCTTTCTTGTAGGTTCCTAATCTCAAGCTGTTATGAATTGATGCGGAAGGCAATAAAGTAGATTCTATTTGCTTTAAATTAACAACTAAGAAAGTCTATACTCCTTAAGAATGATTAATCTTGAGCAACTGAAACAACTCTATAACCTTGGCAGTAATCTGAGCCTCTCTGATGTTCAAATCATTCTCAAAAGCGCAAAACCAAAATCGTATGCTACAGGAGAATTTCTCATAACAGAAGGCCAGAAGAGGAAGGAGGTATTTTGGATAAGAAAAGGACTGGTCAGGGGATACCAACTTAATGCAAAAGGTGAGGAAACAACTACCATGCTTAGGTGGGAAAATCAACCTCTCACGAGTCCTAACTTAATTTTATTTGATCAGCCAGCTCAACTATACTTCCAGGCATTAGAACCCACTGAGGTATTTCGTGTGGATTATGATAACATACAATCGATAATTGAGAGTAATCCAAACCTTCAAATAGCTCGAAAAAATATACTTCAAAAACTTCTTAAGGAAGCACTACAACGAATTGATTCATTTGTGTTACAATCCCCGGAAGAACGATATCTGGAATTTATCAAGACAAAACCTGATATCTTAAATAGGGTGCCCAATAAATACATAGCCAATGTGCTTGGAATTACCCCTGTTTCTTTGAGCCGTATTAGAAAGCGAATTGCTTCAAAAAAGTAGTAAGCCGTCCCCCTAAATTATCTTAAGATAATTTATTTACCCTAATGATCTTCCATGTTTGTCCATAACTAAAACCTAATGTAATGGTACAAAAACGGAGAATTATTTCATTGATGTTATGTATATCAATGGGCCTTGTGTGGACTGCTTGCCAGGAAGAGAATATGAATGTAACACCAGAAGAAGAGATAAGAAATGGACCTCTTTTTAACCAGCGATACTGTGAGGTGTTACTGTCAAAACTTGATCCGGAAGAAGGGATATTATTAGAGGCCTATAACACAGTGGGCTGTAACACCTGTTCTGAAGAAGCATGGAACGCCTTAGATTCCGATACTCTGCAAGAAGAATTCGAATCGCCTTATGTCAGGTTGAATGGCCCACGCCATTGGTTACTAGACAGTATTTCCAGTAATACCACTACTAGTAGCTGTGATAATACATTTGGGGGATTGGAAATGTCTTTGGTGGCCACCATTCCGATTACCATAGATGATATATCCACTGACATTACCTATACAGTAAGTACAGTTGCGAGAAATACGGTATGGCATTTTTATAAGGGGAAACAGGTGTATATGTTAGAAGATCCTTCAGGTCAATGTTTTATCATGCAATCCTATTCTCAAAAAATAGACACCAACTTACAGTTAACGGACTTGGAGACCTTGGGGACTCGCTTAGATCTTCCTCCTGGTTGGTCATATAAGACGGCTATATTGGAGGAGAATTTTGCATTGGAAAGCATCGATGGTTTCGCCGACCTGGTTTCAGATGAACTGGAAAATGCCTATCAGTTTTTGCCAGAAGGCTGTTTGTAACCCATTTGACTAAGGACAATGCATGCATTGTCCTTACCACTATCACCGATCTCGCTACTATATTTCTCTACCTTATCTATCCCAAGTATGCCGTGTATGTGATTGGGCATGACTATGAAAGCTTCCAGTTTTACGAAAGGAGCGTGGAAAGGTATTTCATGCCATAGGACATCTGCAATTACTCCTATTTGAGAAAGTGCCATTTGGCCATTTTCCACTTGACCAAAATAATGATACCTGTTCTTTGTGATAATGGTAATGAAATAAATAGCATTCCATTCGTAATTCCAGTTGAATAGACGGGTAGTTTTCCTTGGATGCTTAGGCGTTTCTTTTGCCATTATGAAGATGAATTTCAGGCAAAAGAATAAATGGAGGGAAAAGAAGTGGAGCATAACGGATCAATATCATCCGAATTTATGCGTCACACAAATATGCGTTAGATGAATAAAATGAGCTCATTTTATTCATCTAACGCATATTT
>JBCBKZ010000001.1:0-32049 GCA_038520955.1 Bacteroidota bacterium
CAGAGAAAAAGGTCCTTTTTCTCTGAAACTTTCGCTTTGATAATATCGTAAGGATTTTTTAGGTAAAAATGTGGCGGGCGCTTTGTATTTATCGAATAAAAATAGGTACATTTGCAGCCCGTTCATTGGATTACGGTATTGACCTGTAGTATAATTGGCAGTACAGCGGATTTTGGTTCCGTTAGTCGGGGTTCGAGTCCCTGCAGGTCAACTTAAGTATGGCATCGCAGATTAAAATATTTTCAGGGACCGCTTCAAGGTATTTAGCTGAAAAGATTTGTGATTTCTTTGGTTCTCCCCTTGGGAAGGTAAATGTAGAGAGGTTTAAGGATGGGGAGATGCAGATAACTTATGAGGAGTCCATTAGGGGCTCCGATATTTTTATAGTACAGTCTACTTTCACCCCGGCAGAAAACATGATGGAGCTTTTGCTCCTGATAGATACTGCAAGACGTGCTTCTGCAAACCAAATCATTGTGGTCATGCCCTATTTTGGGTATGCAAGGCAAGACAGGAAATTCAAATCCAGAGTATCCTTAGGGTCAAAGTTGATGGCAAACCTGCTGGTAGCAGCAGGAGCAGACAGAATACTGACAATGGATCTGCATGCCGGACAGATACAGGGTTTCTTTGATATACCATTTGATCATCTATTTGCGTCCGTAGTGTTCCTCCCTTACCTGAGGAGCCTGGGTCTCGAAAATCTTTGTATTGCTTCTCCTGATGTAGGAGGATCAGAAAGAGCCAGAGCCTACGCGAAAAGACTGGAGAATGCTTCCCTGGCCATCATTGACAAGCATAGAGATAAACCTAATGAGGTGGCTTCTATGACAGTGATAGGAAATGTGGAAGGAAAGAATGTAGTACTGGTAGATGATCTGATAGATACAGCAGGGACATTGTGCAAAGCAGGAGAGGTGATTATGGAGCAGGGCGCATTGTCAGTGAGAGCGGTAGCAACACACCCTATTTTGTCTGGGCCTGCTTATGATAGAATAGCTTCCTCTAAATTGAGTGAAGTAGTGGTGAGTGACACCATACCTTTACAAAAAGAACTGGATAACCTGAAGGTCATTAGCATAGCACCTATTTTTGCAAAAGCCTTCAGAAAAATTCATAATTACGAGTCCATAAGCTCATTGTTTGTTTGATAAATAAACACGATGAAAACTACTGATTTAAACGTTTTTCCTCGTACTGATATAGGAAAAAGACATACGAAAACTCTGAGGAGAGAAGGAAAAGTTCCCGCTGTCATTTATCGCAACAGTGAGGTAGACCACATCACAGTAGATGCCAAGGAGGTTCGCCCTGCGGTATACACTGCTGAAACGTACATAGTGAAGTTAAACATGGATGGAAAAGTGACGGATGCAGTTATCCGTGGCATTGACTTCCATCCAGTTACTGAAAAGATAGAGCACATAGAGTTCTTACAGGTGTCTGATGACAAGCCTGTGGTACTTACACTGCCATTAGAACTTACAGGAACTCCTAAAGGGGTAATTACAGGGGGTAAGCTTCTGATCAAGCAAAGAAAGATCAAGGTAAAAGGATTTGCTTCCAAGCTTCCTGAAAGAATTACCCTTGACGTATCTGAGCTTGAACTAGGAGATACCATTAAAGTAAATGCGATTGAGGCTGGAGATTTCCAGATCATGACCTCTCCTTCTGCAGCTGTAGCCAGCGTTGAGATTCCACGTTCACTTCGTTCTGCTACTTCTAAAGCAGGAGGTGGCGATGATGAAGATGGTGCTGAAGAAGAAGTTGAATAAATAGAAATATCAAATTGTTTGTATATGGCCAACTCTTGTAGTTGGCCTTTTTTGTCTTATGAAATACCTCATCGTCGGATTAGGAAATATAGGAGAGCAGTATAGAGATACTCGCCATAATATCGGCTTTATGGTGATAGAGAAGATATTGGCGGAGAAAGAGACCAAGGTAGAGCTGGTGAGACATGCTTATAAGGCTACCGTCAAGCATAAAGGCCGTCAGTTGGTCCTCATCATGCCTACTACCTTCATGAACCTTAGCGGAAAAGCCGTTCGCCACCACATGAAGGAAGAAAAGCTCACCTCTGACAAGGTCCTCATCATCACAGATGACCTGGCACTCCCTTTCGGGAGACTGAAGCTCAGACCTAAAGGATCTGCAGGTGGACATAACGGACTCAAGGACATAGAAGAAAAGCTCAACACCAGAGAGTACCCTCGCCTCCGCATAGGCATAGACGACAATTACTCCAAAGGCCGACAAGTAGATTATGTCCTTTCTCCCTTCACAGAGGACGAAATGGCCGGCATAGATGAAGTAATAGACCGTTCCGTAAAAGGAGTCTATGCCTTTGCCACCATCGGCATAGACAAAGCCATGAATGAGGTGAACAAAAAGTGATCAATAGCCCTGGAGTTAATCCCCAGAACTATTGGTTTGATCATGTAGCGAAAAATCTTTCGCCTATGCTATCATCCTAAGGGTAGGCATGCCTTGTCGCAACCCACTCCTAAAATAAGCCCATAGGGCTGGAACCTCCGTAGAAAAAATATGATGCCATAATAGAGCCCGGTACGGGCGACACCTATAGCTTTCGCCTCTATGAGGCTTGATTACCGCATTTGTGTACCTACAAATTTCTCGCTCCTCTGGAGCTGAGGGGTATTATATTCTGGAATGGGGGATTTCTGGAGGAACTGTTTAGAGACGTGATGCATCTCGTCTCTACATTCAAATCCTACGACAGTTAAAACAGTCCATTGTTGTTAGCCTTTTTCCCGCCAGCCAGCAACGCAAATAACTTCATAGAACCATCTATAGGCTGAAGGGCATCCCAGTGCTCCACAATCTGACCATCCACAACTCTCCATATATCCACGATATTGAGCCCTTTATCAGGGTTTCCGAGATGCGCTTTTTTGATGGTAGCGTGAGAATGAAAAGTTACAAAATCTCCATCAGCGTAAATATGTTTCACATCATATGAGAATTCCGGGAATTTTTTGGCAAAGCCTTCCATGTAGGTGAGTATTCCTTCCATTCGGTCAGGAATACTTCGGTTATGTTGGACATAATCACTATGCCCATAGGTATTCCGGACATAGGTAAAATCGTGATCATTCATCAGGTTTTGGACAAAGTCCGTAATCAAGGCAACATTCTTAACCTCCTGCTCTGACCAATTACTTTTGGTTAATGTATTGGATGGAATGGTGAGTGTACTCATAACTTATTTTGTTTATGTAATTGAGAATGTAGTTGGATCGATTTTCATAAATAATACTAACTTGCAAAATGCAATTGAGCACAATTTATGAACTCAATTGCAAAATGCAAGTGAGTAAATGAAAAAAATTAATATGCGTTCGGATTGTCCGGTGAGTTACGCCCTGGATTTCTTTGGGGACAAGTGGACATTCCTGGTGATTAGGGACCTCATCTTTGAAGACAAAAGGTTTTTCAAGGACTTCCTGAAGTCCAAGGAGAAAATCGCCAGCAACATTCTCTCAGACCGACTAAAACGCTTGGAAAGTATAGGCGTCATAGAATCCAAAGTGTTTGAACAGCTCAAAACCCAGAAGGAATATTCTCTCACCCAAAAGGGAAAGGACCTGGTCCCCGTTTTGATAGAAATGATGCTTTGGTCAGCTAAGCACCATGACGGCCTGGCCCTCACCCCAGAATTCATCCATAAAGCCACCACAGATCGGGAGACAGTCATAGCTAACATCATGGCACGCTTAGGCTGATCCCATCTATTCAAAGTAGTGGCGAAAAATATTTCGCCTTAGCTTCTATATGGCCAGAAAGGAATCCCATTTACAGGGGATGTTGCCAGTGTGAAGAGGCTAACCAAGGCATACCTTGTCCCAACCCACTCCAAAAAATAAGCCCATAGGGTTGTCATCTTCGTAGATAAAAAGCTGCTATCAGATAGCCCGGTACGGGCGGCATATTTAGGTTCCGCCTCTATGAGGCTTGATTATTACATCTGTATATCTACAAATGTCTCGCTCCTATGGAGCTGTGTATTCTATTCTGTAAATGTGGATTTAGAAGGAACGGTGTAGAGACGCGATGCATCGCGCCTCTACCTAGCATGCATAAATCCGTTTTCGGCTATGCAGTAGCCAAACCTAGCTCATGCCCTGATTTATCATGTATAGCATCTTGTGAATGGCAGGCGGAAGATTTTCCGCCTCTACATAACATACATAGAACGTATAAAATCGTTTCCGGCTCTGTAGGAGCCCAAACACACTAGCCCGTCAGGGCATCATATAGCATGGCTCCATAGGAGCCAAACCTATAGCTGGCTTAGGATGCCTTTTGCAGAAGGTCGATTGTATCGACCGTCGAGAGACATACCGCAACCATCCCCAAAATTATATCCAAAAACGGATGTTACCTTCTGCCAAAAATATTCATTAACTTGGTAGAAAGCTCCCTAACGTACTTTCTGGAATTACCAATATGTCTGAAAACGCTTCCGCCCAATCCTCAAATGGGCTTAACTACATTATAGACCCTGATCTTAAATCTGCTGTAGAAGTAGCGCTGGATTTAGGAATGCCTTTGCTGGTTACTGGAGAACCAGGTACAGGTAAAACCAAGCTAGCTCGCTATGTAGCAGAAGAAATGCTGGGCACCGACCTGCTTGAGTTTAATACCAAAACTACTTCCAAGGCCAAAGATCTGTTATATCGCTATGATGCCTTATCTCACTTTAGAGATACCCAAATAGAAAAGGTAAAGCGCAATCCCATGGAGTACGTAGAGTTTGCTGCTATGGGAAAAGGGATCATTGAATCTCCGAGCAAACGCTATGTGGTTTTGGTAGATGAGATTGACAAAGCGCCCAGAGACTTTCCTAATGATGTGCTGTTTGAATTTGATGAGATGGCCTTTAAGGTGGATGAAGCCAGTATGGAGAATCTAAAAGACTGGCACAGTAAGCATGCAGAATATAAGGAACTGGAAATAGACAAGCAGGGATTCTTCAGGACTAGTACGGAGATAGCTAAACGGCCTGTACTAATCCTCACCTCTAATTCTGAGAAAAACCTACCGGACGCATTCCTGAGGAGATGTGTCTATTACCACATTAGTTTCCCTCAACCAGAGAAGCTTAAAGAAATCGTACAAGCGAATGTAGACACCAGCGAATCCTTCACAGCGCATATGCTGGGAGCAGCAGTAAAACACTTTTACCAGATTCGTTCTCACAAACTGAAGAAACTACCTGCTACAGCAGAACTCCTTTCATGGATTAAGGTGCTTAAGAAGGCCAATATAGATATCACCAAAGCCATGGATGGGGAGGATGATATATTTACCCACTTAAAGAGAGCTAATGTCATCCTCTTCAAAAATAAGGAAGACCTGGAGTGGGCAGATAAAAACCTTCAGAAACTTATCACAGATACCATTTCATCTTTAGAGGCAGAATCCTAAGCTTCTCATATGCCGAGCCAATACACAGAATTTTTACCCGCTGCTGTGCTTGCTTTTTCTAATGGAGAAAAGGAAGATGGAACCTATTTGGAGGTGTTGGATGACGAACGAGATGCTATTGGTCGCATCTTTAGGAATTCCAAGCTGATCATACGCGAACAGATAGACCGACCTTTAGTGGCAGATATTGCCAGGGCTTTTGATAAGTACCATAGGTATGCGTGTATCTTCCATTATTCGGGTCATGCATTTGGGGAAGGCCTCAGCCTGAAAGATGTGGAAGGGAAGGAACGTACAGCCTTTGTGAGTGGAACAGCCAGTCTGGTTAATTTCTACAAGAAGGTGAAACTCGTCTTTCTAAATGGCTGCTCTACCCGTAAACAAATCAATTTCTTTCAGGATACGGCTAATCCTCCTGTAGTAATAGCTACCACTCGGCCAGTAAGAGATGAAGTAGCTGCCTACTTCTCAGAAGCATTTTATGAAGCCTTTGTCAGTCAGGGACTAAGTGTGCAAGTTTCCTATGAGAAAGCCAAGGGACTACTGGAAGCCAACTTTGGTGATCCTAAACAGATATATAGGACCCTGATATTTGATAAAAAATCGCTCGAAGAAGACGCTTTTGATCCCTACATCATAGAAAGTAAGGATAAAACGCTCTTGCATAAAACCCTCAAGGATTGGAAAGAGGAAATAGGGAGAATGGGAGGGAGCCAATCTCAGGAGATAGCCGAGGACGCCTACCTAAGCTGTAATCGTTACACCCAATGTCAGGACTTTAAAGAAGCCCTGGAAGAATTGCTGGATACTGAGAAAGCCTATCCTTTGGGCGTCTTCATTCAGGGGCCATCAGAGGAAAGAGGCCACAAGCTGATAGAACGCTTTGTATCTCACGAAATTCCAGGCCTGTTAAGTACCCACCCTTCTACTTCGGGAGTGGAGGCAGTATGGTTTGAGATAGACTTTCCTAAGGCGGTGGACTTTGAGCGGGAAAGAGAGAAGGGTAAAAGAGCCAGCAGAAAGCCCTTTCAGGGTCCTATGAAGGTGCTGATGGATAATCTCCGAAAAGAGACGGGCTGTTTTGACGCCACGGACTTATTAGAAGCCCAGGGAAGCCAGAGCCTGATCTGCCTGGAGCATAGGATACAGTTGCAGAATTGGGAGGCAGACATGAAGGGGTTTATCCAACATTATCTGCAGGAAGTTTGGGCCAATGTGCTTGAGGGTAATTCTCCTGGACTGATCGTATTCTTCAATCTCACTTATCTAAAATCTGAAAAAGGCCTTGGGAAATTCCTGCCTATCTTTTCCTCAGAGCATAAAAAAGTGGAAAAGGCTTTCCAGCAAATTCAGGAGCAACTATCAGATTCCACCGTAATCCTGGAAAAACTACAAGCGGTCCCTGCAGGAGAAATAGATGACTGGATCTCAGATAAGCTAAGAGATGAACCTACCCTTTTTCAGGACAGGTTTAGCAAGCAGAAAAGCTGGAGCATGGCCAAGATCGAGAAAATTCTCACGGAAGTAATCAAAGGGATAAGGCAGCGAGCCCTCCAGCAGGAGAAAGCTACGGTTCCTGTCTAGGCTATGGCAGCAAAGCGTAACATAGACATCCTCTTCTTTGAAGAATTGTTGGAAGAACTCTCCTTCACAAAAGGAGTGGACACCTATGTACGCATACATAAGCTCCTGGAAAATTGGCAGCCTACAGATGATGCTGAAGAAGACCTAAAAAGACTAAGGGTAAAGTTGGGGAGTTTACTAGCCAATTCTCCTGAAGAACAACAAGCCTTTTACCAGCGTTTTGACGGCTATGCTTCCCGCTATGCCTATGTCCAGGCTCAGGAAGCTCCCCCACCACTCCCTACAACTTCTCCTATGTGGAGATGGCTATTTAGCCTGGTGGTGATCAGCCTCATACTGGCAGGTGTATGGCTACTGATTACAGATTCTAAGGATACTTTTGTGGAGAGAGGGCTAGCTTTTGATAGCGCAGAACTTTCAAAAACTGTTTGGTTCCAGAATCTGGCAGTTCCTTTTTCCAAAGAACCTATCCTCTCCAATAGGATGACAAAGTATACGTGGGACTTTGGAGATGGCTCCCCGGCAGTAGAAACTACGGAAGCTATTATCTCTCATACCTATGAGAAGCGAGATGCTTATTTTGTGACCGTCATAGCGGAGAGTGTCTATGGAAAGGATACCACCACCAGAAGAGTTCGTGCAGGCTTAGGGGGAGTAATGCTTTCTAGTCAACAAGATCAGCAAAATCCTTTGGATTGGCAGATGGAGCTCAGTAAAGAGCGTTTCCGTGAAATCAATTCAATGGGTGAGGGGGTAAGTGCTCAAAAGATTCTCGAAGGAATAGCAGCCGAAGAGCAGAAGCTAAATGAGCAGAGCCGTTACCTAATTGATGGGTTGATTTTGTTTGGAGATGGGGTGCAAGAGCGCTTTTATCTAGAAGATACAGCTGAAAGAGTCCTGTTCTCCCATAACTATGAGCTTCCTGGTAGGTATGAAGTAGATGTCTATTATTCTTACTATAAGATAGATAAAACAACTGGAGTTAGTGAGGAGATATTGCAGGATACTGCCCTTACTACCATACTCATAGAAGGGGATTACTCTTATGAGCCGGTAGGGTTACCTGAGATTTCTTTTGAAGAAATTAATATTGAAGGCCTACTGAAAGAACAGCAAACAGACTGGCGTCCTGAGCTACTGTTTGCCATAGCATTTTTATTATATGCTTTTTATGAATGGTGGAAATGGAAAAGTAGGAAGCCGGTATTGGATACCAGCAATGACCTGCATGATCCTGACTGGCAACCCTTACAACTAGACAGGCCCCAAGTCAACCTCTTTCGTTCAGAGCCCTTCGAGAAGTGGGCGTTAAGCCTTAGGAGGCAAAAGCATACAGAACGGGAAGAATTAGACCTGAATGCTACCCTAAAAGATACTTTGGAAAAAGGCGGTTTTCCTTCTCTGCTTTTTAAGCCCGGTCAGCAAACCTCTCAATACCTCTTTCTGATAGAATGTTATGGCATTCATGACCAGCAAGCTGCTTACTATAGAGAATTGGTAGCAGAACTGGAGCAGCGAGACATTAGTACAGAGGTCTGGTTTTATCATCCTGCCAGGAAGAAACTGGCTTTTTATAGAGATCCTCAGAAACCAGGAGAAAATACAAGTGCAGATGGACTCAGTAGACTATATGGAAACTACCGACTGGTCATCATAGGAGATGGAAAAAACTGGGAGAGAGAGGTAGCCAGACTGGAAAGTGTGAAAGACTGGCTGGAAAAGACCTGGATATCTACGCGTCCTCCTGCTCACTGGGACAGAAGAGAAATAGAACTGGCTAAACACTTTCTCCTCTTTCCGGCTCAGGAAGAAGCCTTTCTTTCTATGGTAGATGTATGGTCAGATGTCCAGGAAGCAAAAGACCTGGCCATATGGAGAGAGCAGGACAGAACTTATGATCTTCCTGATCTGGAAGACATAGATTCCCTTCCCTTGCTAAAGAGATATTTGGGAAAAGACGCCTTTCACTGCCTCTGTGCTGCTGCCATTTATCCGGAAATGTATTGGGAACTCTGCCTTGCCTATGCCAATATGTGCGGATTGGTGGAAGGCGGGAGAGTGAAACAAGATTTTCTGAAGTTGTTAAATCTTCCCTGGTTTAGAGAAGGCCGGATTCCGGAAGAGTGGAAGGTCCTCCTGATGGAGGAGATCCCTTCGCCTTTACAGGAAGAGGTGTACAGCTACCTGATTTCAGTCCTGGAACAGCCACAGAATACGGCTGCTAGTCAGCCCGGTGCTCAAAAGCAAAACCGAGCCCTTCTGGCTGTCTATAAGTACCATGTAGAGAAAGATAAAGATAAAGCGGCCCAAGAACTTAGCGAGACCATCATAGGAGAGGTTTCTCCGGAATACCTTCGAGACATAGTCTCTGTAAGGACGGTTTCTAAGGTAGGTCGTAAAGATCAACTCATCCCTCTCCCGGGAAGCTTTTATCATTACGGCATTCCTCTTTATGGAGAAAGAGATTGGCTAAGATTATTGAAGGTGTTACTGGTCTTACTCCTTCTGCTGGCAGGACGTTTTGGGTTCAGGATACTGAATCCCCTTCAGGTAGAATACGCAGAGCCTTATCAGGAAGAATATGTACAGCTAACTTCTGCTAATGACTCCGCTAAGTGGATGATGTATCAAGGGAATCAGATGTGGCAGGAAATGATGGATCCAGATCCTTATGATGGGGTATATACTGATCCTATAGACTATGAGGCCATAGCCCCTTACTATAAGAAGGCTGTAGAACTGGATCCCGAACTTGGGAGCGCCATGAGAAATCTGGTGTTAACTCGCTACCATCAGGCACGGGCAGGATATCTGAATCAGGACCTACAGGCGGCGCTTTCAGCCTTTGGGAATCATGCTGATAGTATGGAAATCTCTATTCCTGAATCCTTGGTGAACGAAGTAAGGTTCCTCATGGGCTTGATATGGCTGGAGAATCCTGATCCTGAGGTGATGGGGTTTACAATTCCTGAGGTAGAAACTGGGGAAGGATATTTAAGTTGGCGACTGATAGACAATAGAGAGTATAATTTTGAGGTGAGTGATTCATTGCCTTTCCCTACTGTTATCCGGCCAAGCTCAACTATCAGGGGCGAGCCAAGCTACAGCATCAATCAGTCCCTTTTATCAACCCTCTCTCTCTACAGCTTGGGTAGAAACTTTTATCAGACTGACAGCAGCTTGTTTGGGAGCTTAGCGCTAGAAGATAAGGTCTTGTTTAATAACAAGCGTGAGGCCAATCTCAGAGGACAGTTAGGGGAGAATGAGTTCCTACTAGACTCATTGGACAACTGGATATATGGCCTGGAAAATAGAGAATCGACCTTACTGGCAGAAGCAGAACGTTTAAGGGCCGAAGGTAGTTGTGATGAGGCCGTAGGCTTGTACCAGCAGGTACTGATATTAGATCCTGCCAATGTTCAGGCACAAAAGGGACTTGATGCTTGCCAGCCAACAAACAAGCCACCTGTTTCCATTGACCTACTGCTTAAGCAAGCTACGCTACTAGCCCGAAAAGGAAATTGTGATTCTGCCTTAGTACTTTATAACCTGGTACTGGCAAAAGACGCTAGAAATGCGCTGGCCAAAAAAGGCATACGGAACTGCGAGAGGTCTACCTCGTCAAAAGAAACAAAAACCATTTACCTCAAGGGCTATCTGGGCTGGGAGATAGAGTCTCGCATACCCGCCATGGGAGCCAATGTATCCGTAGCTGTGGCTGCTAACCCGAATCCTGATATTTCCATAGGTAGGGAAGAAAGAGAAAGTGGACCCGTAGACCTGCTTGTAGGTAAAACAAATAATCAGGGACGCTTTAGCATTCCCCTTAGGCTCAGCCATGAGAAAGGAAAAAACTATGCTTCACATGAACTGATAGACAATCTGAGCATTACCATTTCTGGCAGAAACCTCCAGCAGCAGCGCTTGGAAATACCTTATGCGGATATAGCCTATAGCGTAAACCTCAGCCTGAAAGGAGATACCATTTTACTGGATACCGTCCGCATGCGTATTCAAGCAGACGTAGGGGAGTTTGTAGAAGTAGAAGGAGGAACCTTTATGATGGGAAGTGAGGAAGGTAATGAGAATGAAAAACCTGTTCATGAAGTTACGCTCTCATCATATAGCATACAGAAATATGAAGTTACAGTAGCTCAGTATATGTACTATGTGCAGGAAGGGAGGGGATTACTACCCGAATGGTTAATGAAAGATGAACAGGATTATTTATTCAATCCTAAAAATAATGAAGTCTACAAGAGAATAGGTAAAAGTCTTTACTCACTGAACTATCCTATCGTGGGTGTGAATCGTACGGATGCTAGGGCTTATGCAACTTGGTGGTCCAATATCAATAAACGAAAATATATGCTTCCTACAGAAGCTCAGTGGGAATTTGCCGCGAGAGGAGGAAAAGGTTCTCAAGGTTACATCTATGCAGGTAGTAATCAACAAGATAAAGTAGGGTGGCATCGTAATAATTCTGGTTTTCAGACTCACCCTGTTGGTCAGAAAAAACCTAATGAACTTGGGCTATATGATATGTCTGGGAATGTATATGAATGGTGCGAAGATGATTGGCATGACAGTTATTCTGATGCTCCTATTGATGGTTCTGTATGGATAAATCCTTTGAGGAATACGGTTGGAGTGGCTCGTGGGGGATCATGGTATAGCTCTGTTAGTTTCAACCGAGTGGCTTATCGAAATGATCTTCCTGTTTCAGCGGATCACGATTATGTCGGTTTTCGCCTATTAACAGATTAGTCTTAAAAGTCATAAGTATGTAAAAAATTGAAGATTATATAGAATATTCATCTTAAGATGATCTGGCAAAGCAGCAATTGAATTAATGTTACGCGTTTCAAGCATGTGAAGTCGATGTAATCGACTTCAGGCAAATATATAGTTGTAGAGGCGCGATGATTGATTTTGAAAAAATAAGCGGCCCACTGTAGGGGCGGATTTATCCGCCCTTTGAAGCATACGGCAGCTTAAGCAGCCGGTCCATTTTCGACTTTGAGCCCACCATTTGAATGGTGGGAAACAAGGGACGCTTAAATAGTCAAACCTAATCATCGCGCCTCTACGGTTGGTGATTTATTCCTTTCCTTCCTGCTCCGCCTCTATCTCATCTATGTCATAGGGCACAAACACAAATCGCCCTTCCTGATCTGTGATCACGAAGATGCAGGCCTTTTTCTTGGGGTCGCCGAAAACTTGCTTGAAGCGGTTGAGGTTGTTTTGGGAGACCAGCTTTTTACGGATGAAGTCTTCCAGGATGGAAGCATTAAAAAACCAGTTTAGGGTTACCGTATCCCTGTCGAAGATGGGCTTGCCTATATCCACCATTTCCTGGGCCGCCACAAAAACGGGATAGTCAGAAATCTTATCGTCTACCACGCGTGTAGCTATTTCCTTGAGGTGTTCTCCTACAAGGGCTACGTCATTCTGGAGAGATTCTAATATGGGATCTTCTACTTCAGCCATGTTTAATCTTTTCTATAATGTTAGTAGTGGCTTGCCCTGCCACAAAGGGGATAGTGGTTACTTTGCCCCCATTTTCTGTAACTTCTTTGTATCCTACTATGTCCGCTATCACATAGTCGCCACCCTTCACCAGTACGTCTGGCAGAATGGACGCTATCAACTTCTGGGGGGTATCTTCCTCAAACAGCACCACTGCATCCACAAATTCCATCACTGCCAGAATACGTGCTCTTGCCTCTTCAGGTTGTATAGGTCGCGTTTCACCTTTTAGTCGCTTTACGGAAGCGTCCGCATTTAGTCCTATGACGAACCTATCACCTAACTGGCTGGCAGATTCAAGATAGGTGACATGCCCTAGGTGGAGGATATCAAAACAGCCATTGGTAAAAACGATGCTATCCCCTTTTACTTTCCACGAATGTATTTTCTTGAGGAGAGTAGGGAGATCGCTGATTTTTGATTGAGAATGATACATAAAAGTTGCTTGCTCAAGAGTTTGGCCATGCAATTTAGGCTCTTTCTTACTAAGTTGAGAAAGAAATACTATCAGAGAGAAAAGTATCACTTTGATTCTTCTCGATTATCTGAGGGTAAAACTCGAAAACAGCCACTTTTAGCGATCGGTAAGCCATGCCGCATAGACAGAAGCATAGAGGGCAGCAGTCAGAGGACCCCAAGCTATTTAGCTTGGATTGGCTACCTGTACTCAATGAAGCGGTAACGGACATGTCTTACCTCATGTCCCGAGGCTATTCTCATAGATCTTCTTTAAAAATAGTAGGTGATAGATACAAGCTCCATAGAAGACAGCGTCATGCCCTCTACAGGGCCAGTTGTTCTGATCAGTCTCGTACACAGCGGGCTGGGAAATTGATGGACGTCTCAGAGCTGAAAAACAAGCAGGTCATCATAGATGGCTATAATTTGCTGATCTCAGTAGAGAGCGCCCTCTCAGGCGGCATCATCATAGACTGTAGGGATGACACTTTTCGGGATTTGGCGAGTGTTCATTCTACCTACCGTACGGTAGCAGAAACGAGACCTGCCATCAACCTCATAGGAGAGCAATTGGAGTCCCTATGCATAGCGGGCGCTTACTGGCTCTTGGATGCACCCATCTCTAATAGCGGAAGGCTGAAGCACCTCATGGAAGGCATAGCAGAAGAAAAAGGCTTTCATTGGCAGATAGAATTAGATAATAGTCCAGATAAACGTATCAAAGAGGAGAAAGAATCCGTAGCTATTACTTCAGACGGGCAGATTTTGGATCATGTAGATACCTGGACTAATTTGCACCGTCATATCATTGAAGGATTGTCTGAGTCTCAGATCATTCAGTTGAAAGGGATAGGGCAGTAGGTTACAGAAAGGCTTTCCACATAAGGTCGCTGAGGTTCTCGAAGCGACATGGTTTGAGGAACAACTAGTGTCTTCGAGAGCCTCAGACACCTTGAAATGGGAAGCATTCAATATTCAATTATTCAAAACTCAAAATTCATTCATTCAAAACTGGTCCTTCAATATTCAATCATTCAGTATTCAAAACTCGATTATTCGTCATGCAAAAATATACCTGGTTTTTCTCTCTTAAAGAGGCTCTCACAACAGAAGCCGAAGCCAAACTGGCACAAACCTTTGAGGCATTTCTGGCTCAGTGGAAATCTCATGGCACACCCGTAAACGGAAACATAGAGATTAAGTACAGCCGTTTTGTGATTGTGCAGGCTGATCCTAATGATGACAGACCTTCTGGTTGTTCTATAGATAATCTGAAACGTACTGTTGAAGAGATCCTCCAGCATTTCTCACTGGAAACAGTGGACCATGCCTATGTGTGGTACAGAGACCAGGAGCAGACTATTCAGTCTACCCACTTCAGTAAGCTAGCTAAGCTGGTAGAATCAGGAGACTTACAGGCAGATACGCCTATATTTGATCATACCCTTTCTAACTCGGATGATTTGTCTAAGTGGGAAGTAAGCTTGCAGGATAGCTGGCTTAAGCGCTTTTTGAAAACTTCTCCGGCTTCCTAGCTCTGTAGGTATAGCTCATTTTGAATGGTGGGCACCATAAAGTGGAGGAAATGCTCTATCATCTGGAGGGTACTTTCCTTATTCACACATTTTCTGCCTCTCACATCGCATAAGGAAAAAATGCCTAGCAGCCTCAGGTCTACTCGTGTGGCCAAAGCTTTATATCCATCCACAGACTGCTTCTTCAGTCCCCAACGTAGGGGAATGTGATGCCAGCGGATCAGGTCTAGTATGACTTTTTTCTGGCTGGGTAGGATATCTTTCTTTTCTCTGAGGATTTCTCTGGCAATGTTAACACCCGCCATTTCATGCCCGGGAGAACGCCATCTGCCATTTTCCCATTTGGTAACTACAGGTTTCCCTATGTCATGTAGGACGGCTGTCCAGTAAAGGATGGTTCTTTCTTCTTCTGTGAGAAAATTCTGTTCAGCATAGGCAAGTACTTCAGAAACTACCAAGCAGGTATGTTCATACACATTTCCCTCAGCGTGAAAACGAGGGTTTTGTTCTGTTTCCTTCAAGCGTTGGATATATACAGCAGGTAGGGGTAGGTTCTGAACTACTGAAACCATAAATCTTTCTCACCTTATCATCTCTGATTCTATAGCTGACAATCAAAATCTGTTCCGTTTGAAGGGAGATGTTTCCTAAGGAAACTTTTTGTCCTTTTTATCTTAATCGTTTTCGGGAAGCTTAAGATATTATCTGGTACGATTTCCTGAATTGCCCACTAACCTAATATCACGAAAAAGTGGATAAAATGGAGGATTGTTGGGATTCTCCGCAAGAATCGCCGTTTCTACCGTTACCAATGTCGGATAATCTGTAGGACTGAAAGGGGTAGGATATCCCTTACATCAACTGGAAAAGATTCGTCATTGCGGTGGGCTAAAGGGAACGGACTTGGGGGTCAGCCGCAATCTCAATCCGTGCCGAGATCCCGGACGACCCTTCTAGCAATTCCCTGTATGCTCTCCGTCATGACGCTACTGGAGGCATATTGTCTTACTTCTTGGGAGGTTCCTTCTTTTTGAGGGGAGGCTCTTTTAGTTCTTCCAGTAGATCCATATCCGCATTGGGGTCCTCCATATCCGCTTCTTCCAGTTCATCATCAAAGAAGAGTTCTTCCTGTGTAGGATTAAGAATTTCTCCCTCTATCTGCTTATTGAGGATAAGCTTAAATTCTACTCGTCTATTTTTCTCCTTATTGGGCTTGGTATCATTAGGAACTACAGGCTTAGTATCCCCAAAACCTTGGGCTGATACCCTGCTCTCATCAAAGCTCCCTGCACCGGTTATGTAGTTGGCTATGATTTCCGCCCGCTGTTGGGAAAGCGTCATATTATATCTGGGGTCTCCGTCAGAATCCGTATGCCCTTCCACCACCAGATCAAACTGGGGATACAGTTCCAGGAAGCGGACTAGATAGTCTAGCTTGGGTTTAATACTCCGTTTCAGCTTGTAGCTGTTAGAACTGAACTTTAGCGACTCAAATACAATGGGCTTATTGCTTCTATTGAAATTCTCCGTGAGAATATTAAAAGTGGTATCTGATACCAGCTCTATGTCTTTCTTGATGGTGAGAAAACTGTTCCCAAAAATGTAGACCTGGTACTTTCTGTCTTTAATGAGGTCAAATTCAAAGTAGCCTTCCTCATTGATCATCTTGGGCGCTATCTCCACATTTTCTTCCAGGTCTATAATCATCACGGTACCTGTCAGTGCATTCCCACTTACTGAGTCTACCAGGAAGCCTTTGAGGACAGTATTGGCGTCCGGCCTTGCGCCCATGGGCATAGGGAAGGCATATAGGTCAAAGTCTTGCTCCAGGTGATTGTCTTCCTGCCCTTCTGATCTGGCGTAGTAGATGAAGTCAGCCTTTCCATCAATGGAGAAATAGTAGTCGTTTCCTCTGGTATTCACCAAGGGGCCCACATTTCTGGGAGATTCCCAGCCGTCTCCTATCCATCTGGCTCTGAAAATATCAAAACCTCCCAGGGACTGAATCTGTCCACTGGAACTGAAGTAGAGGGTATTCTCTATTCTATGGAAGAAGGGTGTTACTTCATCCTGAGAAGTATTGACCATAGGACCCAGGTTTCTGGCCGCCGACCAGTTCCCCTCCCCATCCATTTCAGACACATAAATATCAGTGCTGCCATATCCTCCCGCTCTGTTAGAAGCAAAGTAGAGGTACTTGCCATCTTCTGAGATATTAGGGTGAGAATCCCAG
The DNA here is from genome assembly GCA_038520955.1 of Bacteroidota bacterium. Lineage (GTDB taxonomy): Bacteria > Bacteroidota > Bacteroidia > J057 > J057 > JBCBKZ01. The sequence continues at coordinate 16,792 of JBCBKZ010000001.1, forward strand.
TAGGAAGTATTTATGCCTGCCCCTAGATTATGGACATCATCCCAGCTGTCATCAGTAGGATCATAGGTGGCCTGATAAATATCACAGTCCCCAAATCCGGTTTCCTCATCATTACATCTGGTAAAGTAGAGAGTCAAACCATTAGGAGATAAGCAGGCTGAACCTTCATTGAAGGAGCTATTAATGTTATCTGGCAGTTTTTCCGCTAACACCCATTCTCCATCCATAAAATCTCTGTAAGAATAGTACAGGTTTTCGTCTGTCTTTGAGAAAGGATCCATGATGTCTTCTTTCTCCCTTCTGGAGGTAAAGAAGAGCACACTATCATGTGGATGCATGAAGGGCGCATAATCAGGAAAAGGATTAGCGTTTACCGTAGGGCCTAAGGAAACGAGTACGTTCTGCGGCTTGAGGACCGTATCTATATTCCTCCTGACTTTCAGTAATTCATAATACTTATCTATGGGCAGCCATTCAGTGTGGGTGGGTGCCATGAGGGAGTCATATGCTAGTTTGGGAGCAGCCATTCCTCTCCCATGTTTATGTGCTAATTCATAGAAGAATAAAGCACTGGCGGTATCTCCTTGTATTTGTCTAAGGCGACCCATTTTCCATAGGGTGCGATAATTTCTTTTGAAGTTCTCTGTCCCAAAATTATTAATGAAGGAGGAAAGGAGGTTATCCATCTCAGCCATGCTGGTGGCTATTTTGGCGGAATCCTGATCAGCTTGTGCCTGAAGAAGTCTCTTCTCAGTCTGGATGATGGTTTTCAGCAGCTTCTTATCCTGAAAGAAGGGCTTGCTTTCAATCCCACTAATACGAGTAGCCTCAGTACCCATACTGATATTTTCAGTAGAGTCTGGGGATAATATGGCTACAGATTTCTGTGTAAGAATTTTGGGTGTTTGATCAGAAGTATTGTCCTGACCAAAAGAGAGAATGTAGCTCAATAAAAAAGTACAAAGTAAAACACCCGGCAAATGGATATATTCTTTCATACCAGTAGTGCTTTAGGCTATCCGGACTTACATAAATCCAGAAAAGCTTTCCCACAAAATTACCTTCTCATTCAAGAATGAACTTTAGATAATTCACATCACTAATAATCCAACTGTAAATATAATTACCCGAACGATTAAGCTTAGTATACGAAAAAATTAAGACAGGTGTACGTGGATAACGAGGAAAGACCCCATTTTTGTTTACTTGGAAAGATGAATGATCATCTTCTTATGTGGACCTATGTTAGGAACGTCAAATTCTTCGCTAATAAATGCCATTCCCAGGCGCTCATAGAAGTTGTAAGCTATCTTTCTGGCATTGCACCATAGGTAGTCAGTTTCCAGTTCTGATTGTAGGTGAACGAGTCCTTTCTCCAGCACCTTTCTTCCAAGTCCTTCTCCCTGATGATGAGGAAGAACGCCCATCTGTCTGAGCCTGTACCCCTTCCCTTCATAGCCTTCAAGACCTACCGGGAAGAAGGAAGCTACAGCTACTATTTGCTGCTGCTTCCAGAAACCTAAATGGAAGCTGCCCTCCATATCATCCTCCCTAAGCTTGACCTCATTTAAGGGTTTCCCATTAAATAGGGCCATTGATCTTACATAGAGAGAGTCGTAAGGGGTGATGAATTTTACCATATGTATTGATCAATTATCAGAGGGTCTAATCATTCTCAAGTTGTTGAGATAAATGTGCTGGGGCGTTTCAAACATCTCATAATTATTGAAGCGCTGATGTACAGCCCCTTTACGGGTAGGATTAAAGAGAGGGATGATAGGAAGCTCATCTACCAGTATATCCTGAATCCTGTAGGCCAGCCTCTGTCTTAGCTGAGGATCTATGGCTACTTCAGCACTATCTATGAGCGCATCCACTTCAGTGTTGCTGTATCCGGCATAATTACCCCCGTTAGATTTTCGGCTTTTTGAGTGCCAATTCTGCTCAAAAGGATAGGGTGTAGGAAAGGGCGTCAACGCCAAAAGGATGGCATCAAAGTCCTGAGACTGAAGTTTCTGGATTAACTGAGGCATTTGGAGTCCATCTGCTTCACAGCCTATTCCTACTTTTCTCATTTCCTCCGCAAATGCTTCTATGATTTTGTCATTATTAGCACTGGCAGGGTAGGATATGGCAAAGCTGAGAGAAACGCGCTCTCCTTCTATTTCTTTGTCCAGAAGCTGATCATTATCTGTGTCAGCCCAGCCATCTTCCTGCAGAATCTTGCTGGTTAGATTCGGGTCGAAAGGAATCGGTTCCAGATTGACGTTAAAGTCTGGATGAGACTTGGGGACAGGCGAAAGACTTCGTGAACTGGAATTGTTGAAGAGGGTTTCCAACACCATGTCTATGGGGAGTACATGACTCACCGCCTTCCTTACGGCCTTAGAAGTGAATATGGGCAAATGCTCCTCTCCGTCAGGTCTTAGGTTGAGGATCAGCATCCCCTGGCTAGGTCTGTTGACCATCATCAGGTGAAAGTTATTTTGTATACTTTCGCTCTCCTTCAAATTATTATAGGACGTACTGGAAAGGCTGGTAGTTACATCTATCTTCTCCTGCTTAAGTTCCAGTTCCACAGAAGCCAGATCTCTGTTGATGCGGAAAATAATCTTATCCGGATACTGACTGTGGAAAGGGTGATTGAGGTTCTTTCCCCAGTAATTGTCTTTTCTCTTGAGAATGATCTGCTGGTCAGGATACCATTTCTCTAATTCATAGGGTCCTGAGCCACCAGTAATGAGTTTTTCCTCCCTGCCATATTTCTCATCATAGAATTCAGAAGCCCATGCTTGTAAGTCTTCCTGCTCAGCTACATCACTTTTACTATCAAGAAAGTCAGTGAGTTCATACTTATCCAGCACTTTCTCCGGATCAAAGACACGTTGGTCAAGAATAAAAGCCAAATCCCCATAATGAGCATTGATCACATAAGGCTTATTCATGATGAAAGAAACCTTTCTGTCATTCTCAGGATCCAGTTCTATTCCTTTTAGGTAAGCCAGGTAAGGGTCTTGAGGGGAGGGGGGAGCTATAGGACAGATAAGGACTTTATAAGAGAATAGTACATCTGCAGCGGTAATAGGAGTTCCATCTTCCCATGCAGCATCCGGATGTACTTCAAATGTGTAGACTAGTCCGTCTTCTGAAACTTCTGGCAAGCTTTTAGCCAGAGAAGGAGCCAGTTTACCGCTTTCCAGGTCTACGCGGGTGAGCGTATTATGGATAAGCCGCATGATGGTAGAATAAAAAGCAGTTCTCCCGTATACAGGATGAAGACCTTCGGGTTCAGCCATAAAATGCACCACTACTTCGTTAGATTTTTCTCCCGTATAATAAACCAGTGGTTTTTCTTCTTTGCCGGAGGTAGCTGATTCATTCTTGCAGGAGATGAGTAGAGATGTACAGATGAGAATGAAACAGAGAAGGGATTTATGCATATAAATGATTTGATTTAATCTGTAAAATTATCAAATTTTTGTTCAAATGAAATGGGAAGGTGTCTTCCCTGAAATAGATAGAATATGACAGTTAGGGTAGAAGGCCTCACCAAAATCTATGGGAGTCAGAAGGCGTTGGATGAGCTCTCTTTTTCAGTGGAACCAGGCCAGATTCTGGGATTTCTCGGACCTAATGGTGCTGGGAAAACCACCACCATGAAGATCATAACGGGTTTTCTTTCTCCATCGGAGGGAAATGTAAGCATAGGAGAATTAGATCCCGAAACCCAAATGATGGAAATCAGGAAGATCATAGGATACCTTCCTGAGCATAACCCACTCTACCTGGATATGTACGTGAAGGAGTTTTTAACCTTCATAGGGAGAATTTACAAACTTGGGAGAAAGACCCTGGCCGGAAGAATAGAAGAAGTAATAGAAATGACGGGCCTGGGACTAGAGCAGCACAAAAAAATCAGTATGCTCTCTAAAGGCTACAGACAGCGAGTGGGGCTGGCGCAGGCACTTATACATGATCCGCAGATATTGATATTGGATGAACCTACTACCGGACTAGACCCTAACCAGATAGTAGAAATCAGAAAGCTCATTAAGGAAGTGGGGAAGGACAAGACCGTCATTTTCTCTTCTCATATCCTCTCTGAAGTAGAAGCCATTTCAGATAGAGTCATCATCATTAACAGAGGGAAGCTGGTAGCAGATGAACCTATAGATCAGCTCAGAACCCGGCTGGATGCAGAGAATAGCCTTCAGTTTAGGGTAAATAAAGGGGGCTTCTCCCTGAATAACATTCAGCAATCTACCGGTGTCCAAAGGGTAGAGAAATTGGATGATCAGACCTTTGTAGTCATCTCTTCTTCAGAGGTAGACCTAAGAGAGCAAATCTTTCATGAGTGTGTGTCCCAGTCTTATTATCTGGAGTCTCTTTCTCAGGAGTCATTCAGTCTGGAAGAGGTATTCCGTCTACTAACCAATTCTGAGGAGGTTCTCAGCACGACTTGATTTGCCAAATACCTAAAATAATTGGTTTATTTGTGTCCTTTAGCTAATAAGTACTTCGGATTACCATTAGATTTCCACCAATCCGAAAATTTGGAACGCATATGGGAAGAACGCTTTTTGAGAAAATCTGGGATGCTCACGTAGTCAGCCAAATCCCGGATGGGCCCGCCATTCTTTATATAGACAAACACCTGATTCATGAGGTTACCAGTCCTCAGGCCTTTGATGGACTGAGAAAAAGAGGCATACCTGTTAGAAGACCAGACAGAATTCTGGCTACAGCAGATCATAATGTGCCTACGCTGAACCAGCATCTTCCCATTAAGGAAGAACTGTCCCGCATACAGGTAGAAAAACTGACCAAGAATTGTGCAGAGTTTGGGATAGACCTGTACGGTCTCAATCATCCTTATCAGGGGATAGTGCATGTGATTGGACCTGAACTAGGCGTTACCCAGCCGGGAATGACTATGGTGTGTGGAGACAGCCACACTTCTACCCATGGCGCATTTGGTTCTATCGCTTTTGGGATAGGGACCAGTGAGGTGGAGCAGGTAATGGCTACTCAGTGTATGCTTCAGCAGAAACCTAAAACCATGAAGATTGACATTCATGGGAAACTGAAGCCAGGAGTAGTGTCTAAAGACATCATTCTATATATCATTTCGCAGATTTCTGCTTCAGGAGGTACAGGTTACTTTGTAGAGTATGCAGGGGAAGCCATTCGTAGCCTCAGCATGGAAGCCAGAATGACCATCTGTAACATGAGCATAGAGATGGGCGCCAGAGGAGGACTGATTGCACCTGATGACATTACCTTTGACTATATGCGTGGAAGAGAGTTTGCTCCTCAGGGAGCAGATTTTGATAAGGCTGTAGAAGAATGGAAGAAATTGGTATCTGATGAAGATGCTACTTTTGACGAGGTGATCAGTTTTAATGCCGAGGATATTGAACCTATGATCACCTTCGGAACTAATCCTGGTATGGGCATAGGCATAAGCGCTAGCGTACCCACTACAGCTTCCATAGAATCTGCTTCAGGTAAGGTAAACTTTGAAAAGGCCCTGACCTATATGGGCGTGGAAGAAGGTAAGCCCCTAAAAGGGAAAAAAATAGATTATGTCTTCATAGGTAGCTGTACCAACTCCCGCATAGAAGACCTGAGAATGGTAGCTGATATGGTGAAGGGAAAGAAGAAAGCAGATGGTGTGGAAGTATGGGTAGTACCCGGCTCCAAGCAGGTAGAAAAGCAAGCTATGGAGGAAGGCATACATGAAGTGCTGACAGCAGCAGGTTTCCAGTTCAGAGGACCTGGATGCTCCGCTTGTCTGGGGATGAATGAAGATAAGATCCCCGCAGGGAAGTACTGTGTTTCTACTTCTAACAGAAACTTTGAAGGAAGACAAGGTCCCGGTGCACGCACCTTCCTGGCAAGCCCCCTAACCGCTGCAGCTTCAGCACTGAGCGGCTACGTAGCAGACGTGAGAGGACTTGATCTTATACCAGCCTAATAATTAGCAGATGGAAAAATTCACAAACATACATTCCTCAGCAGTACCTCTGCCACAGGAAAACATAGATACAGACCAGATCATTCCAGCCAGATTTCTCAAAGCCATCACCAGAGAGGGGTTCGGAGAAAACCTCTTTAGAGACTGGCGCTTTGATCGTGAAGGGAAGGAAAAAGACTTTGTACTGAATGATGCTACCTACTCAGGAAAGGTCCTGGTAGCAGGTAAAAATTTTGGCTGTGGTTCCAGTAGGGAGCATGCTGCCTGGGCCATTTATGACTATGGCTTCAGAGTAGTTATTTCCAGCTTTTTTGCTGACATTTTTAAGAATAACGCTCTGAATAACGGATTACTCGTCATACAGACTTCTGAAGAACAGCTTCAGCAACTAATGGACATCATCCAGGAAGATCCAGATACTACCTTTGATGTGAATCTGGAAGAACAAACAGTCGTGAATGAGGCTAAAGGGATTTCTTTCACCTTTGATATCAACAGCTTTAAAAAACTCTGCCTGCTAAATGGCTATGACAATGTAGACTTTCTCAGAAGTAAGACTGATGAGATCAAAGCCTATGAAGCCAGCTACCAGAAATAAGCTTAAGTCTAAGATTAAAGTAATCAATATTCACTTATTCAACATTCAAAATTCATTCATTCAATCATTCAGAATTCAATATTCAGTACTCGTCATTCAAAACTCAATCATTCAATCATTCAAAACTCAGTCATTCACTCATTAAATCATCCTAACAAAGCACATGAGCACCCATCATATAGCCGTATTACCGGGAGACGGAATAGGTCCTGAAGTAGTAAGAGAAGCCCAGAAAGCCTTAGATGCCATTGCCTCAGCTTCCTCTTTTTCTTTTGAGTATGAAGAAGGACTCATAGGAGCTGCTGCCATAGATGCTACAGGTTCTCCCTTTCCTGCTGCCACACTTGAACTGCTGGAAAGAAGTGATGCCATTCTCTTCGGTGCCATAGGCGATCCTAAGTATGACAATGATCCTTCCGCTAAGGTGAGACCTGAGCAGGGACTACTAGCCATGCGTAAGGCCCTGGGCTTATTTGTGAATGTGCGCCCGGTAGCCAGCTATGATTTGCTGAATGATGCTTCTCCCTTGAGGAAAGAAATTATAGAAGGAGTTGACATAGTGGTTTACCGAGAGTTGACAGGCGGAATCTACTTCGGTAGTCCCAGAGGAAGATCTGAAGATGGACAAATGGCCTTTGATACCTGTACCTACAGTAGAGAAGAAATTGAAAGAGTGGCAGTAAGAGCTTTTGAAGCGGCGAGGAGAAGAAGAAATAAATTGACCCTGGTAGACAAGGCCAATGTACTGGCCACTTCCAGGCTGTGGAGAGAAGTCGTAACTGAAATGGCAAGTAGCCAGTTTGCAGACGTGGACTATGATACCATGTTTGTAGATAATGCTGCTATGAAGCTCATCCAGAATCCGGGCTTCTTTGATGTCATTCTCACCGGAAACCTATTTGGAGATATATTGTCTGACGCTGCCTCAGTGTTGGCGGGTTCCTTGGGGATGCTGCCATCAGCTTCTTTGGGGAAGAAGACCAGCTTGTTTGAGCCGGTACACGGTTCCTATCCTCAGGCTACCGGTAAAGGGATAGCGAACCCTATGGCGACGATCTTATCTGCGGCTATGCTGCTGGAGGACGGGCTGGGACTAGCTAAGGAAGCTGCCGTTATCCGAAAGGCTGTTTTATCAGCTATGGAAAACGGATATGTAACAGAAGATATCCAGGGTGGAACCAAGAGTACTACAGAAGTAGGAGATTACGTTGCTTCTTTCATAGAGAAGAACTATGCGGTACCTGCTTCGTAAGCATATACATCCCACATCTTCCTGAAAGAAAGCGTTCATAGTACTGACTACATGCAAAATATCAGCACAATTTTCTCTAAGGAGATAGCCTCTTTTCTGAATTCTCTGATAGCCTACATAGTAATGGCTGTCTTTCTAATTGGGGTAGGGGTATTCTGCTGGTTATTTGAGTTTAATATACTGGAGAATGGGTATGCCAGCCTGGATACCCTCTTTGAGTATGCGCCCTTCATGTTTTTGTTCCTGATTCCCGCCATTACCATGCGGGCTTTTTCAGAAGAGATTAAGACTGGAACCATAGAACTACTTTCCACCAAGCCCTTAACTGACTGGCAAATCATCCTCGGTAAATACTTAGCCGCTGTTTTTCTGGTATTTCTATCCCTACTTCCTACCATTATATATGCGATCACAGTCTACCGCTTGGGAGAGCCTGTGGGGAATATGGATATGGGAGCTACCATAGGCGCATATATAGGGCTGTTTTTCCTGGGAGCTATTTTTGCCTCCATCGGGCTGTTTACCTCAGCCCTGACAGAAAATCAGATCGTGGCATTCATACTGGGCGTGTTCTGCTGTTTTGTGTTCTTCCTGGCCTTTGACTTTCTATCAGGCGTAAAGTCTCTGAGTTCAGTGAACGCCTTCTTAATAAGAATAGGCATACTGGAGCATTACCAAAGTATCAGCAGAGGAGTGATAGACACGCGGGATGCCCTTTATTTTATCAGCTTTGTCAGCATTACCCTCATCTTAACCTGGCTTGTATTCTTATCCAGAAAAAAGTAATGGCAGAATCCAAACATAAACAGTTAAGGGTACAGGCGCTCCTGATTATAGGACTGATCATATTTTTGAATCTGCTGGCCTCACGTTATTTCTATAGATGGGACTTAACCAAGGAGAAACGGTATTCTCTCTCAGAGGTAAGTAAGCAGACTGCCAAAGAGCTGGAAGCGCCCATGCTGATTTCGATTTACCTGGATGGCGACTTCCCCCCACTCATCAGGAAGTTTCAGGAAACCATTCGAACTACTATTTTAGAATTGAAGCAGTATGGGGGCTACAGATTGGAGTTTGAGTTTGTGGATCCTAGCCAAAGCCCGGAGTTGTTAAAGCAGTTTCAGGAAAGAGGGTTTATTCCTATTCCGGTAAGAATCAGAACATCAGCTACAGATGTAGCCAGAAAGAATATGTTCCCCTATGCGAAATTCAGGTATAAGGGGAGAGAACAGTATGTGGATCTTCTGAAGGGATGCGTATATCCTACTGGAGAAGTCAATTTTGAGAAGGCAGAGGCAGATCTGGAATATAAACTGGTCTCCGTCATGCGTAACCTAACCAAGGAGCAGGGAGGCTTATTGGTTATGCTACAGGGGCATGGTGAAAAGGATCTGAAAGAGATCCCACAAGATCTGGGAGGCGAACTACTTAATACCTACAACTTCGCCACTTTTAATATGAAGGAAAATCCAGGTATGGCTATCAGCCCGGATGTGGATGTGATTTTGATCTTTGACCCTACGGAGCCTTTCTCAGAAAGAGATAAATATGAGTTGGACCAGTACCTTATAAGAGGAGGGAACATTCTATGGCTGGTTGGGCAAGAAACAGTAGACCTGGATTTGTATCAGAAGCGAGCTACCCTTACCGACCTCCGGGAGCTGAACCTGGATGATATGTTTAACCGCTACGGCTTCAAAATCAACTATGACCTAATCCAGGACATTAATTGTGAGAAGACAGAGGTTTTTCGGGAAGGCCCTTCAGGGGGGATCTTTGATGCCTATCCATGGATTTTTTATCCCCTCATCTATTCTTTCTCAGAAAGTCCTATCAATAGAAACGTGGAGACGCTCTTACTGAGGAATGCCTCCAGCATAGACACCTTTGCACAGGAGAGCGTAAAGAAAACGGTCATCATGACTACTTCTCCTAATAGCCGCACGGTAGAGGGCAAGCAGTTTATAGACTTGAATCAGTATTTGCTGGACCCTCCCCCCGAGCAATTATTCATAGGAAAAGGACCTCATATTACCGGTCTTCTACTGGAAGGACAGTTTAACTCTGTATTTACTGGTAGAGTCAGCGAGGAGATCCTGCTGGACTCTTTGGCTAAAGAGATGCCTACAGCTACTTTTGGAGCTCAAAATAACCCCATAGCACCTGGAAAGATGGTGGTGATATCTGATGGAGACTTTGCCAGTAGCAAAAGTAATCGGGGTCAGGTTTCTCCCTACCTGCCTTACGATAACAAGACATTTCTCATGAATGCCATAGATTATTTGGCAGGAGACATAGCGCTTACTCAGATCCGCTCCAAGGAAGTGGTAGCTAGAAACCTGAATAAGAGGAAGATAGCTGAGAATGAAACCCTCATTAAAAGCCTCAACTTATTACTCCCCATAAGCCTCATTTTACTCTTTGGACTAGCCAGATATGTATGGCGAAAAAGGAAATTCTCATCTTCCGAAAAAAGAGGGTAATATTTTACCAATTGGTTTGGTGCTTCGAAATCTTTTCTCTACCTTGCGACTCCATTTACGGGAGGTAACACATATTCACTACATGTGAATGATGAAAACCTTAAGATAGAGAGTCAAATTTCTATCGATTACATACCACTTCAAGGCAATGCCTCAGGAATAATCTGGAGTATCCAGGAAGTGAGAAAGTGAATGTTGACTGGAGGTTGGTGCCTTTAAGAATGTTCATAGGAAGCACAACCGTGCATAGTCCCCTTCACTTTACTCACCCCATACGGAGATTGTCTTTTAAGTGGTTCAGATAGCAAAGTAAAAATGCTGTTCTGAATTTTTTTGTACGTAAGAAGTTGCAACGATTTATATATAAAGCTAAATGCCAACTATATCGCAATTAGTAAGGAAAGGAAGAAAAGTAAAGCCGGAGAACAGCAAGTCTCCTGCCCTTGAATCCTGTCCACAAAAAAGAGGAGTTTGTTTGAGAGTATATACGACTACTCCCAAGAAACCGAATTCTGCCCTTAGGAAAGTTGCCAGGGTAAGATTGTCTAACTCTAAGGAAGTGAATGCTTACATAGGAGGAGAAGGACATAACCTGCAGGAACACTCCATAGTGCTGGTAAGAGGAGGAAGAGTAAAAGACCTTCCTGGTGTAAGATACCACGTAGTAAGAGGAGCACTGGATACAGCGGGAGTAGAAGACAGAAGACAAGCACGTTCTAAGTATGGCGCTAAAAGGCCTAAGAAATAAATAGTATGAGGAAATCAAGACCCAAAGAACGGAAACACTTGCCTGATCCTAAGTACAATGATCAGTTGGTGAGCAAATTTGTGAGAAGCCTCATGGTTGACGGGAAGAAAAGCACGGCTTTCAGAATCTTTTATGGAGCCATGGAAATAGTAGAGGCCCGTACTGAAGCGAGTGGAGTAGAGGTATTTAAAGCAGCGCTGAATAACATCATGCCTGCAGTAGAAGTGAAAAGTAGAAGAGTAGGTGGTTCTACCTTCCAGGTACCCACAGAAGTAAAGCCCAAGCGTAAGATAGGATTGGGAATTAAGTGGTTGATAAAGTATGCCAAGGCCAGAAATGGGAAGTCTATGAAGGACAAATTGGCAGCAGAAATTTTAGCAGCAGCTAACGGTGAAGGAGCAGCAGTAAAGAAGAGAGAAGATACACACCGTATGGCAGAAGCTAACAGAGCTTTTTCACATTTTAGATTTTAAGTTATTCCATATACTACAAGTAACTAACGGAGATTTAACCAATGAAAAAGGTACCCCTTAAACATATCCGAAACATAGGAATCAGTGCTCATATCGATGCTGGTAAAACTACCACCACCGAGAGGATTCTTTACTACACCGGTATCTCCCACAAGATTGGTGAGGTGCATGATGGTGCAGCTACTATGGACTGGATGGAGCAGGAACAAGAGAGAGGGATTACCATTACTTCTGCCGCTACCACTACATATTGGCCATATGAAGATGTTCAGCACCGTATCAACATCATTGATACTCCTGGGCACGTGGACTTTACTGTAGAGGTGGAGCGTTCTCTGCGAGTGTTAGACGGAGCCGTTGCACTATTTTGTTCTGTAGGTGCAGTTGAGCCACAGAGTGAAACTGTATGGCGCCAAATGGAGAAGTACAAAGTACCTCGTATTGGATTTGTAAATAAAATGGACCGTTCAGGTGCAGATTTCTTTGAAGCTGTAAAGCAGGTAAAGGATATGCTGAACGGCAACCCCGTGCCTATTCAAGTACCTATTGGTGCTGAGGTAGACTTTAAAGGGGTTGTAGACCTGATTGAAAATAAAGCCATCGTTTGGAATGAGCATGACATGGGGATGACCTATGAAGAGATTGAGATTCCAGAAGATTTGGTAGATACAGTGGAAGAGTGGAGAGGATACATGATAGAAGCTATTGCAGAATTTGACGACGCATTGTTGGAAAAATTCTTTGATGATCCAGATTCTATCACAGTAGAAGAAACTAAGAAAGCACTTCGTGATGCTACGCTATCACGTAAGATCACCCCTATGATGTGTGGATCTGCTTTCAAAAATAAAGGAGTTCAGGCATTACTAGATGCAGTTTGTTATCTGCTTCCTGCACCTACTGAGGTAGATGCCGTAGAGGGAATCAATCCTGATACAGAGGAGACAGAAACACGCTCGGCAGATATAGATGCGCCATTTACTGCTTTAGCTTTCAAAATCATGACTGACCCATATGTAGGTCGTCTGACTTTCTTCCGCGTGTATTCAGGTGCACTTAACGCAGGCTCTTATGTGTTGAATAATAGAAGTGGAGATAAAGGAAGAGTAGGTCGTATTCTGCAGATGCACTCTAACAAGCAGAATGAGATCAAGCGTGTAGAAGCTGGAGACATTGCAGCAGCGGTAGGATTGAAAAATATCCGTACAGGGGATACCTTAACTGACATGGACAACCCACTGAACTTGGAGTCCATTACTTTCCCTGATCCGGTAATTAAGCTGGCTATTGAGCCTAAGTCTCAGAAAGATGAGGATAAGTTGGGTACTGGATTAGCTAAGCTATCTGAAGAAGATCCAACATTCAGAGCTTCTACTGATGAGGAAACTGGACAGACCATCATCGCGGGTATGGGTGAGCTTCACCTGGAGATCATCGTTGATCGTCTAAGAAGAGAATTTAAAGTAGAGGTGAACCAGGGGCAGCCTCAGGTATCTTACCGTGAAGCCATCCTGGGAAGTGTGGACCATAGAGAGACTTATAAGAAGCAGACTGGTGGTCGTGGTAAGTTCGCCGATATCTCTGTTGAGATTATGCCTACTGAAAATGGTCAGGGCTTTGAGTTTGTGAATGAAATTAAAGGTGGATCTATTCCTAGAGAATTTATCCCATCTGTAGAAAAAGGCTTGAAAGAAGCCATGGGTAACGGTGTACTGGCAGGATATCCATTAGAAGGATTGAAAGTGAGACTGTATGATGGTAGCTTCCACGCAGTGGACTCCGATCAGCTTTCTTTCGAACTGGCAGGACGTCTGGCATTCAGAAACGCTGCTAGCAAAGCTAAGCCGATTCTGAAAGAGCCTATCATGGCGGTGGAAGTAGTTACTCCAGAAGAATACATGGGTAACGTTGTAGGAGACTTGAACAGAAGAAGAGGTAAAATTGAGGAGATGGGAGACCGTGGTAACTCCAAGGTAGTAAAGGCTAAAGTGCCTTTGTCAGAGCTCTTTGGATATGTTACTTCTCTAAGAACCATTTCTTCAGGACGTGCATCTTCAACAATGCAGTTTTCTCACTACGAGCAAACACCAAATAATATTCAGGAAGAAGTTGTGGCAAAAGTAAAAGGATTGGCTAAGGCTTAGCCAATCCTTTTTCTATGAAAATAGATTGAAATGACCCAGAAGATTAGAATCAAACTGAAGTCGTACGACCACAATCTGGTAGACAAGTCTGCAGAGAAAATTGTTCGTACTGTAAAATCTACCGGAGCTATCGTTAGTGGACCGATTCCTCTACCAACAGAACGGTCGGTAGTGACGGTAAACCGTTCTCCTCACGTGAACAAGAAATCGAGAGAGCAGTTTGAAATCAGCTCTTACAAAAGACTGATAGACATCTTTAGCTCCAGTTCTAAAACGGTAGATGTGCTAATGAAGCTCGAGCTACCAAGTGGAGTAGATGTAGAGATTAAAGTGTGATAGGCTAAGACCTGATTGACTGTTGTACTAAAGGTTTGATTGACGTTTAATTCAGACAAAGATGGCTGGAATAATAGGAAAAAAAGTAGGGATGACAAGTGTCTTCGATGAGGATCGAAAAAATATACCTTGTACCCTTATCTACGCAGAGCCCAACGTGGTAACTCAGGTAAAAACTGAGGAGACAGACGGGTACACTGCTGTGCAGCTAGGATTTGATGAGGCGAAGGAAAAAAATACTACTCAGGCACTTCAAGGCCACTTTTCTAAGGCGGGAACTACGCCTAAGCGCAAGTTGGCTGAGTTTGACTTCGAAGGTGAAGACCTGGGCTTGGGTGATACCGTGGGAATAGACATTTTCGAAGAAGGCGAATTTGTGGACGTTACCGGAATTTCTAAAGGTAAGGGCTTCCAGGGTGTAGTAAAAAGACACGGTTTCCACGGGGTGGGAGGAAGAACACACGGTCAGCATAACCGTGAGAGAGCACCAGGTTCTCTGGGACCAGGTTCTACCCCCTCAAGAGTATTCAAAGGAATGAAGATGGCGGGGAAAACTGGAAACGGAAGAGTACAGGTTCAAAACCTGAGGGTTCTGAAGATTATTCCTGAAAAAAATCTTCTGGTTATTTCTGGTTCTGTACCAGGACACAAAGGTTCATATGTAATAGTTGAGAAATAAGATGGAACTATCAGTATATACCATAGAAGGAAAAGAGACCGGTAGAGCAGCTTTCCTCTCAGACAGAGTCTTTGACCTGGAGAATCCTAATGACCACGCTATATATCAGGATGTAAGACTGATCATGGCTAATCAGCGTCAGGGAACTCACAAGGCAAAAGAGAGAGCAGAGATTGCCGGTAGTACAAAAAAATTGTACAGACAGAAAGGGACTGGTAATGCCAGAGTAGGTTCTGCAAAATCTCCCACACGTAGACACGGTGGAAGAATCTTTGGCCCAAGACCCAGAACCTATGGGTTCAAGCTGAACAAAAAAGTAAAGTCGCTGGCTCGTAAGAGTGCCCTCACATACAAGGCGAAAGACGGGAAGATCAAAGTAGTTGAAAACTTTGAGTTCGAGGCACCGAAGACCAAGCAGTATATAGAGATCCTGGGTAACCTGGAGATGAACGGAAAGAAGACACTTCTAGTTACTACGGAATCTAATCAGAATGTGTACTTATCTGGCCGTAACCTTCCTAAAACAGAGGTGATTCCAGTAGCAGATCTGAATACTTATGACATTCTG
>JBCBKZ010000200.1:0-8385 GCA_038520955.1 Bacteroidota bacterium
ATTCCTTCCTCTATAAATGTCTCCTGCTTGATTTCTCTTAGTTGGATGATGTCATCCAGGTTTTCTAATACTCGCCAGATGATGGAGGCAAAGTCTATACGCTCTACCTTTCCATATTCTCCATTTTCTATTTTCGTGAGAATGGTTAATCCTTTTACGATCCTGGAAAGCTTACCTAGTTGGTCATAAGCATCATAAATCTGAGCAGCTTGTTCTGGACCATAATTCTCATGTGCCATGAGGAGCTCCATTTTCCCTATGGCTACCGCCAGCGGGGTCTGGATTTCATGAGAAGCATTCTCCGTGAATTCTTTTAGGTTTTGGTAGTCCCTTCGAATCTTTCGTAGCATCTGCCCTATGAAGTTATTCAGACGGGCAAATTCCTTAGTTTTGGTATAGGTACGCTCAAAAGGTACCGGATCCCCAATCTTATAGCCTTGAATCTGTGAAAGGGTACGCTGGAAAGGCTTGAAGATCCAGCGTGAAAAGATAAGGTTGGCAATGGTTACCAAGACCACCAGAATCAGGAAGGTTCTACTTAGGGAGCGGAATACACTCTGATAGATGTCCTCAGATTCTATGATGATATCCCAAAAAGAAATTCGGTAAAAGGTCCCGTCTATTTCCTTAGTAATCTTTACTTTGGGCGTCTTCTGCATACTCTTGTGCCAGTCATGCCAAACAAGCGTATCTGAGAATGCGGGCTCCGACTCTATCTGGTTAGCGATGATCTCTATTTTGTGGATCTGTAGTCTGTCATTAACCAGGCTTTCATATGGGGCTCCCGCTTCAATGTTTTGGTAGATTCTGTCCAGCTCAGTTTTTAGGTAGCGTTTGGTTTCTCCCTGGACTCTTTCAGTTACAAACTGGTACGTCATTACCCCTCCCAGCCCAAAAACCAGTAAGGTAATGGTGAGATACATAAGGGTAGTTTTTGCCAGTAACTTCATTCTAAGCGGGTATTAAATTTATAACCGAAGCCGTAGACAGTAGAAATATAATCTTTTGAGCCTGCCTTTGTCAATTTCTTTCGGATGTTCTTAATGTGCTGGTACACAAAATCAAAGGAGTTATACAGGTCCAGCTGGTCCCCCCATAAATGTTCTGCTATAGAGGCCTTGGTCAGTACTCTATTTTTGTTCATCCAGAAATACAGGAGCAGCTCAAACTCTTTAGGCGTTAGACTGACCGGTTTGTCGTGAACACACACTTCCATATTTTCCGGTTGAATGAGCAACTCATTAAATACAATGTCTTTTCCTCCCTGTGGGCTCTTACGTCTGTATATGGCCTGTATGCGAGCATGTAGCTCAGAAAGATGAAAGGGTTTAGTGAGGTAATCATCTGCCCCTAAGTCTAGTCCTTTCAGCTTATCATCCAGGGCATTTCTGGCAGAGACTATCAGTACACCGGGGTCTAACTCCAGATCCTGTATACAAGACAATACTTCAAACCCTTCACCATCCGGTAGCATGATATCAAGAATGACCATGTCTACAGGCTGAGAAATGAGTGCATCCGAAGCTTCTAGTACATTAGTAGCTTCATAACAAGTATGCCCTTCCCTTATGAGAAATTGACAAATATTTTCTAGAAGAGAGGGATTATCCTCTACTGTCAGCACTCTCATATTCTAAAGTAAGGAGTTTTTTCTGAAGAGAATTTGAAGTCAGGCTTAGTGGGTTAACACTCTTGCTAGCCAGATAGACACGCATGATGGCTAAGTGGGGCTGAGCATGCATCGAATTCCTCATATTACTGGTATTTTACCTGAGAGAGAAAAAGATTGAAGGATAGGATACGGTTACATTTCCTATATTCCTTCTATCAATAAACCGAGACAATCAACTATTAACCATTCATTACAATGAAGAAAGTTCTATTTGGTCTATTAATGGCCACCTTCTTTGCCTTTGAAACCGCACATGCACAGACCGAGTACAAAGTGATCACTATGGTAGAATCTATCGTTCCCGGAGGACTGGGTAGGTCTCGCCTGATAGAGAACAAAGCCGACCTAAATATAGATGAGTACACCACAGAACGTACCAATGGAAAAAATAGCGGGATGGGTACAGTCAAAAGAAAGGACGCTAAAATTGGGGCCTTTGCCGAATCCAAAATCCTGAACCTATACACCCTGGTAGGGCTTAACTTTCAAAACATAGCTTCTAATGATGCCCTCATCACTTCCAAGCTGAATCAGCTCTCCGCTGAAGGATGGGAACTGGCCCATGTGGTAAGTGGGGTAGAATCTGATGCCGGAGAGACAGATGGAAACGGAATTTACATTACCCGCTTTATCTTTAAGCGATAGATAAGAGATACACGAAAATTAACTAAAAGAGCCATTCCAAAGATCTGGAATGGCTCTTTTTCTTGTGGAGAAATTTTGCCACTCATTCACAAATAACTTCCTCAATCAAGAATGATAATTTATTCCAGCGGGCTGGCCGTTCCTCCACGGGTTGTGGGAGGATTGTAGCTCAGCATTGGAGGGACAATGCATTTTTGCCTTCTTTTTTTGCTATGGAAAAAAGAAGGTCCCGCGGAAGGCGACGCAGCACTGGTAAGGCCTCTTTTCTACATAAATCGGCTATTGAAATGAATGTAAAGAGTCCCTCTATCAAGCATTCTTCTTCATTTTCCTTGTTGAAAACGAAGCAAAAAACAAGAACGAACAAACCAAGGCCTACCCGCAGGCCGTCCTCCCCGCGTTCGTTCACCCCAACCCACAAGGGAGTTAAGCTTGCGCTAGGATTGAAAAGTCATATTTCTGATTTCAGATACATCTAAGTAGAAACTAATCCTGAGGATGAGGTATCTTTTTTTATTTCCAATGTAACCTTTCCCTACTTGGTGCGACTATCCCCATGAAATCTTAAGTTAGGAGATGGTGAACAAGCAAGAAACATTCATGCAAGCCTACCAGCCATGCCACGAGCCATTTGTGAGGTACTGCTCAGCATTGGCTTTCGGGAGAATGGATACAGAAGATCTGGTCCAGGATGTCTTGCTATCTGCTTACCAGCATTTTGAGAAAATTCAGAAGAAGGGCCAATTCCTCCATTATCTCATCCGTGCCGCTCGTAATAGGTCTATTAGCAACTGGCGGAAACGCAAGTTTCAGCAAGACCTTCTGGAAAAGCACACCAACCAGCTAATGGATAAGGGGCTTTCCCCAGACTTATCCCTGGACATAGGGCTGATGTATAGAGCCTTGGATAAGCTACCTGCAAAACAGTCCGAAGCCATCATTCTCTTTGAAATCAGCGGTTTTAGCATGAAAGAGATTTCGGCTATGCAAAAGCGTTCAGAGGGAGCTGTGAAAACGACCATCAGCAGAGGGCGGAAAAAACTGAAAGATCTCTTAGCGGATAGTGCCTCTACCCACACGCCTGCTCATATGTTGAACACTTTACAAACTATTCTGCTATGAGTAAGAAGGATAAACTGGATACGCTCTTTACTTCTGTCAAGAAAGTTCCTCTTCAGATGCCTCTGGAAGAAGTCTCTCAGTTGGTTAGCACTTTTCCAACCTTACCTCCTCCTGGCTCAGGGTTCCCATTTAATAACCTAAACCAAATCATCATGGGACTCATTGGAACCACCACACTTGTAGCTGTATTGATTTTTTCGCAAAGCGAGCAAAAAGAACCTTTAGTAGAGAAAGAATATTCTCCCATTACTCAGCAGGAAGCCAATCCGCTATTTCCTACTGATAGCCTGAATACTGATGTGGCGCAAGACAAAGGTTTATTCTTTGCCCCTGAGGCGGATACTGGAAAAGAAGAAAAGACCACGGTACTTTTTCAAGTGGATACATCTGAGGAGAAAATAGCAAAGGAAGACGACCTATTAAGTCAAGAGTCATCAGAGAATTCAATAGAAAGTAAAACATCAAGTATCCTTGAAGAGACGCAGGGAGAATGGAAGGAAGGGATAGTTTCTCCTAAACCGGAAAAGACTGGAGCTGGAATCCTAGTAGAAGAGCTTCCGGATAATTGTGAGGAAAACTTCAGATTTAAGGGGGATTTTAAATTCTTTAAAAGAGGATTAATTAGATTATTGAAGTCTGAGCAGGTCATTTCTTCTATGAAACCCAGGGTTCTCGTCAGCTTCTATGAGAATAAAGTGGTAGTGAACAGAAAACTGGCCCCTGAACATACGCAAGCCACCATTCTAGGCTTCCTGGAAGCCCATAACGTTACTCCCTGTCCCATTAGGATCATTGAGATTAGGCCTGAATATATAGCCGCCGGCGATATCACTTCCGACGGATTTCATGGGAGAATAAACGGGAGAGCCAATATCAAGGATATAGAGTCCTCTCTGAAGGATCCAATTATTCCCTTGGAGTCCAGCTCTTCCCTCCAACCTCAGAAGCATGATGAAGCCAAACCAAAGTTTCCAGACCATTGTGAAGAGGCTATTGGGTTTAAGGGCGGGTTTAAGCCCCTGAAGAGGGAGTTAGTCAGAGCGTTAAAGTCAGATAAGATTATCATGACCATAGGTCCCAATGTTCTTGTAAGCTTTTATGAGGATAAGGTGGTGATTGATAGGAGAATCCTTCCAGAAGAGTATCAGGAAAAGTACCTACGCCTTCTTCGAAAGTATTATATCTATCCATGTGCTATCAGAGCATTAGGGATTACGCCCCAATACATAGCCCTTGGTGATATTACTCCGGAGGGCTTTAATGGCTTGTGGGATGGAAAGGCGACAAGGGAGGAGATAGAATTTTCTCTGGAGGCACCTATCATCCCCTTAGGCATTTCTGAGAAATAGGAGTGCAACTTCTTTCATACTCACAAACTCTATTTTACAACAACCCATCTTATGAAAAATCTCCACACTTACTTAGTGTGCTTATCGTTGACTTTGCTGTTAACCCTAAGTACAGCCCTATACGGACAGTCTACAGACATTCAGACTCAGCTGGATCAAGCTATTCCCATAGCAGTGTCTGACACCCAAACCTACTATCTGGATATACAAGGGGATCAGATCGCCTTCTTCAAGTTTGAGCAACTGAGTTCAGACATAGTCATTCAGGTAAGAGATCCTGAAGGGAAAATGCTCATGGAGTTCGACGCTATAGATGTGGGACCAGAATGGGTGCAGGTGGTGCCCAATAGAGATGGCGCGTATCAGTTTAGGGTATTTCCCTATGAGGACCAGAAAAAGGATGGGACTTATCAGGTAACCCTAGAGAAGATTATTACCAAAGGGCCTACGCTTTCTGCTCAACTGGATCAAATGATCAGCTACTGGGCTGAGAAAGGGTACCTACCCGGTTTTGCTACATCCTTAGTTACCAAGGATGAAGTGCTTTTTCAGAAAGCCTATGGCTATGCAAGCGTACCTGAGAAGAAATCCTATACCACTGAGACCATCCAAAATATAGGGTCCGTATCCAAGACGCTGATTGGGATTTCTCTTATGATAGCTATAGAAGAAGGCAAGCTTAAGCTGGAAGATCCGGTCAATAAATACCTTCCCTATAAAGTGGTCAATCCTAACTATCCAGAGGTTCCCATCACCATTAAGCAGCTGGCTAATCATACTTCCAGTATAGCTGAGATGGACGCTTATGAAAAGACCTACATTTTGAAGGAACCCTTTACCTATAAGAAAGGAGACATCAGTAAGTATGAGTACAAGACGGCTAAGTACTATGCCAAGAATAAGGAAATGGGGATGGCAGACTTCCTGGAAGCGCTCCTTTCTGCTGAGGGCGCTCTTTACAAAAAGAGCCATTACCTAAAGCATGCGCCAGGAGCCAAGTACGAGTACAGCAATGCCGCTGCTACCTTGGCTGCCCACATCATTGAGATCATCTATGGTATGTCTTATGATGATTTCACCTCTGAGCGAATCCTCAAACCGCTCGGGATGACGGACACAGGCTGGTCTTTTGATGACATAGACATGAGTAAGCATGCAGACCTGCACTTCTTCAATCAAAAGGTCATCCCACGATATACTTTGATTACCTATCCAGACGGTGGGCTACTCACAAATGTGAAGGACTTAAGTACCTACCTGCAAGCTCAAATGAAAGGCTACTTCGGAGAAGGAAAACTTATAAGTCCGGAGTCTTATCAGCATATGATGGAACCTTCCCTTTCTGAATCTCAGCAG
Organism: Bacteroidota bacterium; assembly: GCA_038520955.1. Classification (GTDB taxonomy): domain Bacteria; phylum Bacteroidota; class Bacteroidia; order J057; family J057; genus JBCBKZ01. The sequence continues at coordinate 6,145 of JBCBKZ010000200.1, forward strand.
CTGAGAAAAGGGAGGAACTATGGTGTTTTCTGGGAAAGGAGAGGTCCTATGGTAGGGCATAATGGAGGAGATCCCGGAATAGTTTGCCTCATGCGATTTAATGCAGAAAAGGAAGTAGGAAGAATCATCCTTACCAACGTCATCCCCGAAACCCGCCTGGCAAATCAACAATTGAATGTGGTCTGGGGACTTTTAAATGATTTTAGCGAGGGAATCAGGAATGAGCGCGTGAAGTAATCAGAAAAATTTCTGTTGACTGTCCAGTTTTGGCTCTCTCATTTGACATACCTAAAAGATGGAGAGAGAACAGTTCGAAAAATTACGTTCTGACTTTTGTAGGCAGGAAGAAGATGTCAGGCTTGGCAAAATGATGAGCTCAGATGCCCTCCAATATAGAGGGAAGGTTTTTGCTTTCTTTTCCAGAAAGAAAAAGCTGGTAGTAAAATTGGGGACGTCTTTTGACCCCACTTCAATGGGAATTCCATTGACCCTATTTAATCCTTTTAAGAAGCGTGGGCCACTAAATGGATGGTTTGAAGTATCTTTTGAGTACTATGATGAGTGGCGGTCCATGATGGACTTGGCCTTAGCTAAAGTGAAGGGAGATATGACGCATCAAAGCTTATAAGCCATGAAACAGTACCTCATGCTACTGAAAGGAAAGGGAGAGTTAGACTATTCTCCTGAAGAACTTCAAAAGAGACTTGAAGAGTACCGTGCCTGGGCGCAGAAAATGGGAGAGGTCATCTTACAGGATAATCGCCTGGAAAGAGAAGGCCGACTCATAAAGGAGAAAGGGCAGGTACTGACTGATGGACCCTTTTTGGAATCCAAAGAGATCATAGCAGGATTTATCCTGATTCAGGCAAATGGATTGGAGGAAGCTACTCGTATCGTGGAAAGTTCTCCCTTACTTAAATACTTCCACATCATTCTCAGACCTCTGGTTTCTTAATGGATACCCACATTTCACATACAGCCAAGGAGTTAGTAGAGCACTTTTTTCGCCATAGCTATGGAAAGATGGTCTCTATGCTGGTGGCCTATTTTGGATTAGCTGAAGTAGAAAAGGCTGAGGACATAGCTCAGGATACATTGGTAGAAGCTATGCAGAAGTGGAGTGTTAAGGGCATTCCAAAGAATCCAGATGGGTGGCTCATGGATGTGGCTAAGAAAAAGATGATCAACCTACTAAGGCGAGATCAACTGTTTCGGGAGAAAATCAGCCAGAAGTGGCTCGAGGTACTTCATACAGAAACAGACACTACAGATAGTAGCTTAAGGATGATCTTCGCCTGTTGTCATCCTGAGTTAGCAGTAGCCTCTCAAATAGCCCTAAGCTTAAAAATTCTATGTGGACTGAATGTAGCCGAAATAGCTGGCAGTTTACTGACTTCAGAAGAGAATATTCAAAAGAGGCTATATAGAGCCAAGAAGAAATTTAGGGATGGAGAGATTCCTTGGGGAATACCTGCTGAAGAAGATGAAAGTCGACTGAGCACCGTATTAAAGGTGCTGTACCTACTGTTTAATGAAGGCTATTTTTCCATCCGTCAGAAAGAGCATATTCGCCTGGACTTGTGTTATGAATCCATGCGCCTACTCAAGCAGGTATTGATAGCCTTTCCTTCCCTTTCTGACGGGAAAGCGCTAATGGCCTTGATGTACCTGTCCGTAGCTAGATTTGAGAGTAGGGTAACTCCTTTGGGAGAATTGGTTCTGCTAAAAGATCAGGATAGAAGTAGCTGGGATCTGGAACTTATTGGGGAAGGTCTCCAGTTTCTCTCAGAAGCGACTGAAAAAGAACAAATGAGTGTATATCATCTTCAGGCTGGTATCATGGCTGAGCATTGTATGGCTAAAGACATCGCCTCTACTAATTGGGAAAGTATTCACTTTCAATATGAACTCTTAAAAGCACTCCAACCGAGCCCTATCGTACAACTGAATTTAGCCATTTCTCTCTTCTACCTTGGCAAAAGAGAGGACGCGCTGATAGAGTTAGATCAACTTAGTCATGATCCATACTTATCCCAGCAGGCACTCTTTTTTCTTACCAAAGGTATGTTAAACCAATTAGTGGAAAGTGCCTGATCTATAGAGCGAGTGATCATTTCTCGTTCAGCTTCTGAGGAGCTAAGTTCAAGAGCCTGGTTAAACATGGCTCTTGCTTTCTCTGACTTACCCACTAATTGGTTTAACATACCTTTGGTAAGAAAAAAGAGTGCCTGCTGGGATAAG
>JBCBKZ010000201.1:0-8354 GCA_038520955.1 Bacteroidota bacterium
ATCAAGCAGTAATCTTCCATCTCTGAAGACCTCTCTAAGCTCTCCTTCTTTCTCCTCTTCCCAGGATACTTCATCTATCAATTTGTACTCACCTCCTTCTTTGATAATCTTGATGAGGCCTCTGGAAGATTTTTTGGTTCCATCATCCGTTATGGGGTCTTTATAGATCTCCCTTCCCTTTCCATCTACCTCTCCATAGGTAGCCTTCATGGCAAATCCAAAGGTGTCTCGGGTGTTGTACTGGTAGGTGTAAGAACCTATGCCCAGCACGACATTGGTAGAGGCAAATCCATTTTCCTTCAATCTCTCACAAATTTGTTCTGCCCTTTTGATGGTAATGCTATCTCCATATATAGCGCCTATGTGGCTGTCCAGTTCCTTGTATCCTTTGCTATTGACCACGCCACCAAAAGTATTCCATAGAAGCTGAATGACGCCTAACCTTTCATTCTCCGTTTTCCCTTCTGGATCTCCACAAATGATCTTCACAGGGTCTCCACTATCAGGCCTGATCACCACCTTTCCTTCTCTACTCAGAATTTCCTCCTTCAAGGCAGGCAGGTATTCTGTGAGAACCTTCCATAGATCCCATGTATCAGAAACGATAGAAACGATTCCTTTAGGGTATACCTCAGTAACCAGCCTTTTGAAGGTTTCCAGCTCACCTATATTGGTGCCCATGCTCATGACGGAGTGCTCTGTGGCAGCCACAGATCCACCCACCAACTCTTTGGAAGCATCTGCTCCGTAGTATTTCTCCAGAAAATCTATAGAAGGGATAGTGTCCGTTCCGGTAAAGCTTAGCAAGTGTCCTGCTCCACTGATCAGAGCTGCTTCCAGGGCGGCCATTCCTCTCATGGAGAAATCATGTCCCTGCCAATCCACAAACTCTGGTATGCTGGAAGTTTCCTGCGCATACTTATCCAGAATTTTTCTGTAGTGATTCGCGATAGTCGCAGAATTACAAGGCATCCATACTGTGGTAGATAGCAATGTCTCGAAGTAGTTAGTTAGCCAGAAAAATTCTGGCAGGGTGTTATACATGGTAAACATGGGCACCTTGATAGGAACAGAAACCCCTTCCGGCAAAGCCTTAAATACCATAGGGATGTACCCCAGATCATGAAGAGCGGCTATGTGTTCTACCCCTACAGAGTTCTCGCCCAGATAACTATCTATTCTCCTTTTGTAAGAGGCGATGACAGCTTCCTTAGGTTGGGAGAAAAAGTTCTGCTCAAATTCTTCCAGTATGTACTTCTTGATGAAGTATTGCAGGCCAAAGAAGACGACATGCTCTATGCCTTCAATTCTGCTCTTCCTGGGTGTCCAGTTACTATAAACAAGGGTAGTGTTTTCAGGGTACTGTCTTCTGTGATCTACTTTGTACCCGTCTGTTAATAATAGTGGTTGTATCATGTCTTTCTGATTATAGAAGTTGAGATAAGTTGATTTGAGTAAGTCTGCTGTCATCCAGATTCCTGATAGAATCCGTGGTGAAGATTCGTTCGAATACCTGGTTGAGCTCGCCTAGTCCATTGCTGAATATTCCGTGGCTTATGGCCAGGTAGAGCTTGCCCGCATTTCGTTTCTTCAGTTCTTTTCCCATCCCTATGAAGGTTCCTCCTCCATCACAGATGTCATCTACTATCAGGCAAGGCTTACCATCCAGGTCTGCTTCCGGTACTTTGAAGCCTGATAAGGCACCTGTAGAAACATCGCGCTTCTTTCCGCATTCAAGCACATCAGGTAGCTTCAGGTAAGAGGCGAGTGAAAATATCTTCTTGGAAGCTCCCGCATCCGGGGATACCAGCAGAGGCTGTTCAGGAAGTAGGCTGAGTACTTCTGCGATAAAGGTGTGATTGGAGAATACTTGGCAGTTGTCCAGAACCGCAGGGGTTACATCAGAGTGTGGATCAAAAATGGAGACGCTGTTTAGCTTAAGGGCATTAATGATATCTGCTATCACCTTTACCGTCAGACTTTCTCCAGGAACCATGACTCTGTCTTGTCTTGCCCCAGGGAAATAGGGGATGAACAGATCTATAGTTTTCACACGCATACGTCTCAGCGCATCTACCGCTACACATAAGAGTCCCAGATCATTAAAAGAATTGATTCTGTGGGTAAGCTTGACTGCCTTTGAGGTATCAAAGGCGTGAATTCTGATATGTGGTTCTCCGCCATTGAAGGTGAATGACTCAAACAGAATGTCAGGTTCATCTATGGGAGCAAAGTGGGGATCTAAGTTAATAACCATATTTGTGTATTATATACGCAAATATAAATCCAATGTTTCTTGATTTGCAATATTTGTGTAAAAGAAACACAAACTAATTTTAGGTAAGAAATTTATTCAGTCCTAATAGGCTGAAAATGAGAGGGAAAGGTAATAGGGGGATTTTAGAAAAATATTTAAGTGGAGAGCGTTTTTTCTAGTCTAAGCCTGCTTACTGCACGCTTAACCACTTCAATGGCCGTTTGGATATCCTCCTCCGTGGTGAATCTGCCCATGCTAAAACGGATGGCGGCATAGGCCAGTTCATCATGTACGCCCATGGCCTTGAGTACATGAGACGGTTCCATATTGGCGGAAGTACAGGCGGAGCCCGTAGCTACGGATAATTCTCTCATGGCCATGATGAGGCTTTCACTTTCCACCCCTTCAAAGGAGAGATTACTGACATGGGTAAGGCGTTTATCAGCACGCCCATTCAGGTGGGTACCTTTTAACTCGAGGAGATTCCCCTCAAACTGATCCCGTAAAATCTTTAGCCTGCCTTCTTCGGATTCCATGAGTTGGACTGATAGGTCCAGTGCAGCATCCATGCCTACGATTCCGGGGACATTCAAGGTCCCGCTCCTTCTGCCTCTCTCATGTCCACCACCTTCAATAAGGGGAAATAGCTTTACTCTGGGATTCCGCCTTCTGACGTAGAGGGCACCTACTCCTTTAGGTCCGTAGAATTTGTGGGCAGATAAAGGCATAAGGTCTATGCCCAGCTTATCTACCTTGACTGGAATTTTGCCCACAGCTTGTACGGCATCACTCAGCATGATGGCGCTAGCTTCATGGACTAGTTGACTGATGGCAGGCAGATCCTGAATGACGCCTGTCTCATTATTGGCGAGCATAACGGCTACCAGGATAGTTTCTTCTGTCAGGGCTTCCTTCAGACTGGTGAGATCCAGTACGCCCTCCTTATCTACTGGAAGGTAGGTGAGAGAATAGCCTTTTCTTTCCAGAGACTTGCAGACATCAAGGGTAGCTTTATGTTCCGTCTGTAAAGTAATGATGTGTTTGCCCTTATTTTGGTAGGCTTCAGCCACTCCTTTAATGGCCAGGTTAATGGCCTCTGTGGCACCTGAGGTAAATACCAGTTCCTGGGCTGAAAATCCCATGTGAGTTGCCATTCTTTCTCTGGCATCATCTACCGCTTTTTCTGCCAACCAGCCTGCAGGATGGGTTTTGCTGGCCGCATTCCCAAAGGTCTCCGAGAAGAAAGGGAGCATTTTCTCCAATACTTGTGGATCTACTGGGGTGGTAGCGTTATAGTCTAGGTAGATACTCATAATGTGAAAACGAGAATGAAAGAGGTTGGTTAAGATTGTATGTGGATAAGTCTGTGGAAAATGCTAATTTTTATGGCATAATATTTATTGCTATTTTTGAGTTAGCTTAAATTTTTAGTATTTATTTCTTTTCTCAAGTAGAAAGTAGTTTCTCTATGGCGGAACGCGTAACGTATAATGAAGATAGTATAAAATCCCTTGACTGGAGAGAGCATATCAGACTTAGGCCTGGGATGTATATAGGGAAGTTGGGAGATGGTTCTTCTCAGGATGATGGTATTTATATTCTTATCAAGGAGATCATAGATAACTCCATAGATGAGTATGTGATGGGCCATGGGAAGCAAATAGATATAAAGGTCCAGAATGGTGAGGTTATAGTGAGGGACTATGGTCGAGGCATTCCACTAGGAAAAGTCATAGACTGTGTGTCTAAGATTAATACGGGGGGTAAGTATGATTCTGAAGCCTTCAAGAAATCTGTAGGACTAAATGGAGTAGGTACCAAGGCGGTAAATGCCCTTTCCAACTATTTCCGGGTAGAGTCAGTACGTGATGGGAAGAAGAAGGTAGCTGAGTTTGAACAGGGGAATATGCTGAAGGATCACAAGATTACTAAATCAAGTGATGAGAATGGGACTACCATGATCTTCAGACCTGATGCCAGCATTTTCAAGAAATTTCAGTTTAGAAAAGAATATATAGCCAATCAGCTTTGGAACTATGCCTACCTGAATGCAGGGCTTAAGCTGCTCTTTAATGGAGAGAAGTTCCATTCCAAGAACGGACTTCTGGACCTGCTGCTGAAGAAAACTGAGAAGCAGGAAATCCGTTACGAGATCGTCCACCTGAAAGGCTATGACATAGAAATAGCCCTGACCCATGGTAATGCCTATGGAGAAGAATACTACTCTTTTGTCAATGGGCAGTATACTTCTCAGGGGGGAACCCACTTACAGGCTTTTAAAGAAGCCATAGTAAAGGCAGTCAGAGACTTCTTTGGGAAGAGTTATGATACCACGGATATACGGGCTTCCATCATAGCCTCTATCAGCATCAGGGTTCAGGAGCCGGTATTTGAGTCCCAGACCAAGACCAAGTTGGGTTCAGTGAATATAGGGCCTGAAGGTCCTACCGTCAGGACGTTCGTGAATGACTTTGTGGCTAAGGAGTTGAACAACTTCCTCCACAAGCATCCGGATACAGCAAAAGCCATCCAGAAAAGAATAGAGCAGTCTGAGAAGGAGCGTAAGGAAATCGCTGGGATTAAGAAGCTGGCTACCCAGAGAGCCAAGAAAGCCAACCTACACAATAAGAAACTCAGAGACTGTAGGGTTCACTACAGTGATAAGCGCGGAAAGGAAGAATTGAAGCTGGATACGACTCTGTTCATCACGGAGGGTGATTCCGCTAGTGGATCTATTACCAAAGCGAGAAGGGTAGATACACAAGCCGTATTTAGTTTGAGGGGAAAACCCCTTAACTGCTTTGGGCTGAACAAGAAGGTAGTATATGAGAATGAAGAGTTTAACCTTCTTCAGCATGCCCTGAATATAGAGAATGACATAGATGATCTCCGCTATAATCAGGTAGTCATAGCTACGGATGCCGATGTGGATGGTATGCACATTCGCCTGCTGCTGTTAACTTTCTTTCTGCAGTTTTTCCCGGACCTGGTAAGAGGAGGGCATTTATATATACTGGAAACACCTCTTTTCCGGGTGAGAAATAAGAAGGAAACCATCTACTGCTATTCTGAAGCTGAGAAACAGGTGGCTATCAAAAAGCTGAAAGGAAAGCCTGAGATTACCCGCTTTAAGGGACTGGGTGAGATTTCACCAGATGAGTTTGGGCAATTCATAGGTGATGATATGCGCCTACAGCCAGTGATGTTGCAGAGTGATACCGCCATCAAAACCTTGCTGACCTACTATATGGGGAAGAATACGCCAGACAGACAGACCTTCATCATAGATAATCTACGGATAGAAAAGGATGAGGCTGACTATGTTACGGATGAAGCTAAGGAAGAAACGCCCATAGTAGCTCAGGCATGAGTCGTACCCTCACCCAAAAGCTAGGCATTAAGCCAGGCTATAAGGTGTGGCTGGTGAATATCCCAGATCACTATTTTGATTTACTGATAGGCTTACCGGAAGACATTGACTGGATGGAAGAAGCAGAAGAAATAGCTGCCGATTTCATCCATGTATTTGTTTACTCTGAGGAGGAGTTGGAAAGGCTGTTCCCGGCCTGTAAATCTTCTCTCAAGAAAAATGGAATGCTATGGGTGAGCTGGCCCAAGAAAACCAGTTCCATTTCCACAGACCTGCACAGGGATTATATCCGCGAGTACATTCTTCATGAAGGACTGGTAGATACCAAAGTAGCTGCTGTAGACCAGGATTGGAGCGGAATCAAGTTTATGTACAGGCGTACGGATAGGTAAGAATGCAGGAGTTCCAATTGAGAGATAAAAATCATAGGTGCTTCTTTCTCCCAAAACCTTTAGAGAAACGACCAACCCTAGTGTGCGTTGGGGTGAACGAAAGCGGGGAGGAAGGCTTGTGGGAAGGCCTTGGTTATTTCGTTCTTGACTTTTGGTTCGTTTTTGTCAAAAAAAATGAACAACACCATACTTTAGTCTATCCTCAGAATTATACTGGAAATAATAAAGGTGTATTTTATTTGACGACCAGTCGGTTTATACTACTATTACCATTTTCCCTCTGAGAAATGATGGTGTATATGCCTGTAGGGAGATCAGATAAACTTTGACTGGCTGTATTCCCAAGATTAGTGGGAAGCTCCCATGAAGCTACTTTCTGGCCCTGTTCATTATACACGATCAGCTTGCTTCCCTGAAAATGTGGGGAGAATTCTATTTGTACCATTCCCTTAGCGGGATTAGGATACAGGCTGATGTAGGCTTCATCTACCAACTCACTTTCCACTTCTACCAGGGTAGAGAAATAGGTCGCCTGTTCCTTAAGGACTTTGATACGGTAGAGATAAGTAGCAGGAAGGGCTGCGCCTACTGTTTCATCCCATAGGAGATAGGTATCAGCGGTAATTCTTTCAGTAGAGGTGGGAACGTCTCCCCACTTCCCATTTTGAGATTTCCGCTGGAGAATCAGCTCACTTTCTGCTTGTATCTCAAAACTGGAGAAGGTAATCCCAATAGCTTGCTGATCTGTATACCATCCTCCTGAGATACTATGCTCGAAAGGAGCCAGGATATCATCCGTAGTTACCTGATAGATGATGGGGGCATCACTGGTCCCATTGATTTTATCATTTTGGTAAGTTTCGCCGGGAGTAGGGATGTCCCCACTATGGGTAGTCAGACCTAAGGTAATTTTGTCGTCTTGTAAGTGCAGAGATCCTGGTGATCTGGGGTAGTCGTTATACTCCCCTCCCAGCAGCATGCTGGAAACTAAGTCGCTGCCATCTTCTGTGAGAACAGAGATGAAGATATCATACATATTTTGGTGCTCAGAGAGGGTATTGTACACAGGGAAGTTGGTAGATCTGGTAGCGCCCAATACCAGGATCTGGTCCTCTCCATCTATCTTGATGGACTTCACGAACTCCAGATCTTCTCCTCCCAAAAGAGTACTGAACAGTATTTCGTTGGCATTAGTGGATAACTTAGTAACAAATACTTCTCCATTACCCAGTCCGCTTCCATTGAGGTATTGTTGATAGGCATTGGCGGTAGTGGGAAAATCAGGAGAATAGGTGCTACCGCTCACAAGGATATTCTGGGACTCATCCAGGGTCAGGGTGAATATTCCGTCCAGTTGTTCTCCTCCTAGATAAGTGCCCACCAACAACTCTTCTCCATCTGAAGAAAGCTTCGCTACAAAGCCATCTTCTTCTACCCCGTCAGTGGAAGTCATCAAAGCTGACTGCACGGCATCTGGGCTAATGGGGAAATTGTGAGAAGAAGTATTCCCTCCTATAAAAACTTCTCCATCTGAGTTCAGGATAATGTCCTGGCCGATTTCAATCTTATCACCTCCTATGTAAGTGGAAAATAATAAGGAAGATCCATCTGCAGCTCCTTTGGCTACAAAAGCATCAGCATCTCCCCTTAAGGTATTTTGGAAGGCAGAAGTTGTCAGGGGAAAATCATCTGAGTGTGTAATTCCTGTGAAATAGGCGTTCCCGGCAGCATCTACTTCTATGTCATAAATATAGTCTCTATTGCTCCCACCTAGGTAGCTGGAAAAAACGGCAGATGTTCCATCAGCACTTAGTCGGGTCGCAAAGCCGTCTATGAATCCTCCTCCGTGAGTAGTTTGCCAGGCTGAGGCAGTGACAGGATAATTCTCAGATCTGGTAAAACCTGTGATGTAGGGTTCATCAAGAGAGTTAACTGATAGACCATACGCCAGTTCCCAGTCAGATCCTCCTAGATAAGTAGCGAAAATGACTTCCGTGGCATCTGCGTTCATCTTAAGTACATAGGCGTCCAGGCTTCCTCCAAAATATTCCTGATAAATTCCGGCAGTAGTAGGAAAGCTTAACGCCTTAGTATAGCCGGTAGCCAAGAGATTTCCTTCGCTGTCTCTGGAAATGGCTATGAGGTAGTCATCAGAGGTTCCGCTATGAAAAAAGGTTCCCCATTCCAGGGTCAAAGGATCTATGATGAGGGTGGATGAGAGATCATATTCTCCTATTACCTCAAAGCCATAGGTGAGAGAATCTATCAGGGTAAACTGAACGTTTCTGCTCATCTGATTTCCTTACAGCTATCAGAGCATACAAGGAAATCAGAT
>JBCBKZ010000202.1:0-8271 GCA_038520955.1 Bacteroidota bacterium
TTCCGTTTGCTCGATTGTTCATGGTGCTTGAGAATTTAACGAATTTTTTCTCCCCATAGTATGCTCCAGAGATACCCTATTCCTATTCTGACGTCATTGGCAATCACGATTAAGGCCGGGAAGACTGTCAAAATGAAAAAGGTTCCCAGTAGTACACCATAGGCAACTGAAATAGCCATAGGTACCAGAAAACGGGCTGTGGTACTTGTGTCTCTGATCAGAGGAAATAGTCCTACCACCGTGGTGAGGGACGTAAGAATAATGGGTCTGAATCGGCTTTTTCCGGCAAAGAAAACAGCAGTAGCTACTTTATGTCCGGATTTGAGCAGGCGGTTAAATTTATCCTGGAATACTACGGCATCATTTACTATAACGCCGGAAAGGGCCACAATACCATACGAACTGAGAATTGACAGAGGTTTGGCTTCTATCCAGTGGCCTATTGCTGCCCCTAATATACCTAAAGGAATCATTAAAATTATCAAAAACGACTGAGAAAAGGATCTGAACTCCAAGGTAATCAGTAAAAAGATTCCAATCACAAGAAGAGGTACAGCCAGTAAAAATGAGCCCGCAAACCTGTCTCCCTGCCTTGCCTGTCCTTCAAAAGTAGAAATGACAGAAGGGAACTCAGCACGCATTTGTGGAATCAGATTTTCTCTGATTTCCTGTAGAATGGGCTGTACGGGCGTTTTTGAGTCTGCCAGATCGGCTTCCACACGGATCTCTTTGGCTCCATTTAAGTGGGTAATGCTCACAACTCCTCTTTCTGTGTCATATTCTATTAAATCAGTCAAAGGGAACTCTCTGCCATCATCTGTCTTGATCTTCACATTCTCCAGTTCTCCCAAACTTTTTCTGTTTTCTTCTGGATATCTCACCCAAACCCGTACTTCATCTTCTCCTATTTGAAGGCGCTGAACTTCTTCTCCGAAGAATCCCTGTCTGATCTGTCGGGTGATATCATTATGGGTAAGGCCCAGGACGTAAGCCTGAGGTTTAAGCTTCATATTGATCTCACGCTTCCCTGCTACATTATTATCTGTGATATCCTTAAGATCTCCTCTTCGGATGAGGGCTTTTTTGATGAGGTCTTTAGCGCCTTCCAGCTCTTCTGAACTTCTACTTTTTAAGCTGATAGACACAGGTGTTCCAAAGAAGCGTCTACTTTCTCCCACGGTAAACTGCTCTGCTTCAGGAACCGTTCCTAATTTCTTTCTGAACAGGGCCGTAGCACGGAATTTATCCATGTTGCGTACTTCTTCAGGCAAGAGTTCTACTTTTACTATTCCGGTATGACTCCCACTTTGTGAAGCAGCAGAACCCAGACTCAGGCGTGTATTGACTACCATTTGTCTACCATCAGTACGGTCAGCAGAGATTTCTTCGCTAATGGCCAGTACTTTCTGCTCCAGCTCTTTGAGGATTCTTTCCGTTTCTGCTTCCCTTGTTCCAGGAGTCAGGACCAGTCCTACGTCAAAATCATTAGATCTGGAGAATGATGGGAAGAAGGTCGTTTTCAGGTATTTCCCTTGTACCATGCCCACAAATACCATGATGAGCGCTATAGCAGTTGCTGCGGTAATATATCTATACCTAACGACCAGCGTTAATAACTTGGCGTATAGTCTGTCTCTCACAAAAAAGAATCCCTTATCAAATCCTTTTCTGAACCAGCCTGGCTCTTTCTTTTCCAATGCTCCCGAGTGCGCTATGTGCGGAGGCAGAATGAAGGCACATTCTACCAGGGATAATGCCAAACATAGTATTACTACTATGGCCATCTCTACGATAAACTGCCCGAAGCGTCCATCCAGGAAGAAGAAGGCACAGAAGGCAAGCATGGTGGTACTAACTCCTGTAAATACGGCCGGTAATACTTCCATGGTCCCATCCAGAGAAGCCTTGAGGGGTTTCTTCCCTTTTTCGAAATGAGAATAGATATTCTCCGCAACCACAATACCGTCATCTACCAATATCCCTACTACCAGTATCATCCCGAAAAGGGAGATGATGTTGATGGTAACTCCCATTAGGGTAGCTATGATGAGCATGCCCAGAAAGGAGAAAGGAATCCCGAAGGCTACCCAGAAGGATAATCTTATATTTAGGAAAAGACCTAAGAAGACCAATACCAGAATGAGTCCTAATCCTCCATTGGAGAGGAGAATATTCAAACGAGCGAGTAGATATTCTGAGCGGTCTCTGTCCAGGACAATGGTAACGGAAGAGTTTGCCTCATTAAAGGATTCTGTGTAAGCAAGGACGTAGTCTCTTATGTCTATGATGTCATCTTCTGGAAACTTGGATATCCCAAGGGTAACAGCAGGTTTTCCATTGAAGAGAGTTTTGTTAGGGGTATCTGCAAACTGTGCCTTGATTTTGGCTACATCTGAAAGCCTGATGATAGAACCGTCTTGATTAGTTCTAACGATGATGTTGCCTATGCCTTCCTCATCATATTCTTTGGCTCTGGCTCTGATAAGCAATTCTTCCGAAGAGGTTTTCAGAGATCCTGAGGATATGTCTCTATTGTTAAAGCGCACCGCATTCCCCACCTGATCAAAGGTGAGTCCGTATCTGATCAGCGTCTCCTCTGTAATCTCTATAGAGATTTCTCTGTCAGGATAGCCGGAAATGTCTACCTGAGAAATAAGGTCAGAAGTAAGTAAGTCATTTCTGATTCCTTCCGCATATCCTTTCAAGGTCATCAGATTGGCATCCCCTACGATGATCATGTCTATGACATCTCCACGTGGCTTCTGGTTATAGACTACCGGCTTTTCTGCACTTTCCGGGAAAGAGTTAATCCGGTCTACAGCGTTCTTCACTTCTGTGAGAACTAACTCGGCCTCGTAATCAGGATTTACTTCTATAGAAACCCTGGCGGTATTTTCGGAAGCTACTGAGGTAGTTTCATCTATTCCTTGTATGCCTTTGATGGCCTGCTCTATTTTTTGGACTACCCCTTCTTCCATTTCTGCGGGGGAAGCTCCAGGATAGGCTACCTGTACATTGATCACATTAGGATCTATCTCAGGGAAGAAAGATTTCTTGATGGTGAACATGCTCATGATCCCTGCAAGGCAGACAAGGAGGATCAGCACATTAGCCCAAATAGGATATTTGGTTACGTAGGTGATTATGGATCTCATAATTTAGGGGAAGCTAAGCTTAGTGGATTAGTTAGTTTCTGTAAAACCGGCAGCTTGGGAACTGGGCCCTTCTGATTCAGCCTCGTCATCTAGTACTACCGGCATATTTTCATACACATTGACCAGAGGCTCCGTAACCACTTTTTCTCCCTTAGGAAGACCGGAGAAGTACAGGGTCTCATCATTTAGCTTTTCTATCTGGATAGACTTCACATTCAGCAGGCTGCTATCATTTACCACATATACCTGATTCTGGTTGAAAACAGCATTTCTGGGGATTTCCATTACATCTCTTACGCGAGTGCCAGGGATCTGTACAGTCAGGTATTGCCCTTCATAGATCTGCTTACCTCCTGATGAGAATCCTATGTATACATTGACAGACTGGGTGGTAGGATCTACGATAGACCCTATTCTTTTTACTCTCCCTCTCCACTTGGACTCTCTGTTCTCAGCATAGACATCCACTGTCAGTCCTGTTCTCAGGTAACTGAGGTCTTCTACTCTGATGGGAACTTCCAGTTCCAGCAGGCCGGCCTGTGCTATTCTGGCTACTCTTGTGCCATTGTTCACCACACTATTTACTTCCTGGAGAACATCAAATATACTTCCGCTGAAAGGGGCCTTCACCACATATTTTGAAAGTCTTTCCTCAGCACTCTTGATGTTGTAGTATTCATTAATCACATTCTTGGTAGAGAAAAAGATTTTCTCCTGACTGTTCTTGATCTCAGGCAGGGTAGGGAGAGCTTCCTCTACAGATAGCTGGTCAAAGTACGTTTGCCATGCCTCATAGGTGTCTGGAAAATCCAGTTTTAGATCAGGAAGGATACCTGCGAGGGTAGTCATGAAATTGCTTTTCTGAGCATAAAGGCCGAGGCGGGCTTCTTCATCATTCACCTTAAACAGAACCTGCCCTTTTCTGAACCTTTGTCCTCTCTTCAGTAGGACGTCTCCTCTTTCTATGGTTCCTTGTACCTCAGTGATCAGGTCTATGGCATTCTCTGATAATACTCTGCCAATATTGCTAATGGCAATCTCTCGACTTCTATATTCTACTGGCTCAGCCTTAACGGTTTTGGTTTGTTCTGTGAAGGACATCTGCCTGACAGGCGTTTCTCTTCCCGCAAGGCTTTTCTGAGCATATCTTCCACCAACAAGAATCAGTACAGCACCAATTACTGATACCAGGATTCTCTTTACTATGAGTTGATTATTCATGCGTTACATTTGTAGGTCTAGTTGCAAACCTTTGCACATAAAAGTTTGTTTGGGATAATCCCAAAAATAGACAGAATGCAAATTTTGTTGAAAGCTAGGGGCTAATTTTGAAGAAATTCTGAATGTTTTGACCTATTCTGAAAGTGTTCGACCAAATGGCTCTTCTTCATTGTTCAAACGCGTAGCTGTATAGACGTGTGGGTGTTGGCTAATTATTTCCAACAGCCGGTTCAGCTCCTTATTATCTCTCACATACATGTGGAAATGTCCTTCAAAGAGATCTTTATGAGATTCTATACTCACCTTCCTGATGTAGAGTTTCATCTGGAGAGAAATAATTTTGATGAGGTCATTGAGCATCCCAAATCTGTCTAGCCCCACCACCTTGACGGCGGCCTGGAAGGTGATGCCTTTATTGTTGTCTGCCCATTTAGCCTGGATAATATTCTTCCCGAAGCTGGACATTAGTCTGATGGCTTTCTGGCAACCGGTTCTGTGAACCACTATTCTGTCCTTATCCTGATAGGCGAGAATATCATCTCCCGGGACCGGTCGGCAGCACTGACCTGTCACGATATTGTTGATATTGGTCTCACGACCGATGATGAGCATGTCTTCATCTACCCCAAACTCTTCAAATCTGGCTTCAAGGGCTTTCTTCCTCTGCTCCCAGGTGGATATATAGGTTTCGTCTACCTCTTCTCCAGCTTGTTTCATCTGGATGAATTCCTGCATCTTCTCAGCATCTACCCCTCTGGTTCCTAATTGGAAGAAGAAGTCCTCAGCCGTAGGAATCATGAAGTAAGCCAGTAGCTCATTCATAAATGGATGTGTCTCATCCACATCAAAAGCATGGGCTTTCCACCTGAACAGCCTTCTACCTTTTTCCATGGCAAGCTTACGGTGTTTTTGCAGCTCTTTCTTGATGCTGTCCTTAGCCTTAGGAGTTATGGCTATTCTCAACCATTCACTTTTAGGCTCCTGCTTCTCAGAAGTAATGATTTCTATCTGGTCCCCTGGCTTTAGGATATGATCCAGAGAAACTACCTCATGGTTTACCTTAGCACCTATGGCCTGGTTACCTATGTTAGTATGGATTTTATAGGCAAAGTCCAGAACGGTAGCCTTCATAGGCAGCCTCACCATTTCTCCCTTTGGCGTAAAGACAAAAACGTCATGTGGATTCAGGTTCTCCTTAAAGGCAGCTAATGCTTCCAGGGCATTCAGGCTGGGATTCTCAAGAATGACCCTTATCTGATCTATCCACTTGGTAATAGAATCCTCATAGGGTTCTCCATTACTTTTATATCTCCAGTGAGCAGCAATGCCTTTCTCTGCTATGGTATCCATTCTGGAAGTACGGATCTGTACCTCTACCCACCTTCCTTGTGGGCCCATCAGAGTAGTGTGGAGGGACTCATAGCCATTTTCTTTAGGTACGGTTATCCAGTCTCTGATTCGCTTGGGATTGGGCTTATACACACCTGAGATCAGGGAGTAAACATTCCAGCAAATCTCCCTTTCCCGGTCCCTGTCGCCAGTTGTATCTAAAATGATTCGGATGGCGTAACGGTCATAGATCTCTTCAAAAGGGAGCCTCTTCCGCTGCATCTTGGCATAGATGGAGGAGATGGACTTAAATCGGCTTTTGATATTGAAACCCAGATTAGTGGTCAGCTTCAGCCTACCTTCTATTCCTGCGACAAAACGGTCAATGTAAGTCTGAGCAGATTTTTGATCTGCTTCCAGCTTAGCTTTTATTTCATCATAGATGAGGGGTTGACTGATCTTTAGGGAAATATCTTCCAGCTCAGTTTTAATCTCGTATAAGCCTAGCCTGTGTGCTAGGGGAGCATATATGTAGAGGGTTTCAGAAGCTGTCTTGAGGGCTTTGTCTCTCCTTTTGGCTCCGAGGGTCCGCATATTATGCAGCCTATCGGCTAGCTTGATCAGGATGACCCGTACATCATCAGAGATGGTCAGGAGAATTTTTCTGAAGTTCTCCGCCTGTATAGAGTCTATGTCTGTGATAAGGCCTGCACCTTCCATTTTCGTCAGACCGTCAATGATGTCTCTGACTTTTTTCCCAAACCTTCTCTCAATGACCTCTAGGCTAATATCTGTATCCTCGACTACATCATGGAGAAGGGCACAAATGGCTGAGAAATGATCCTGGATGGACATCTCTTCTACGACTATGCGGGCTACTTCCAGGGGATGCGTGATGTAGGGCTCGCCTGATTTTCTTCTGGTACCTTCATGGGCGTTCTTAGCCATGATGAAGGCATCCTCCACGCTTTGTTTCGCTTCATCGTCCAGGTTAGGTAAAACCGCAAGCAAGTGTTGGTAGGCAGCTTCTACAATGGGTGCATAGGGATCCTCCTGTACGACTACGTTTTTCATATCCAATTAATCAAAAGCGGGAGACACGTTTACTTATATATACGAAAATAGAGCTTGAAAGGTCAATTTTCCAGTTTTAGGATTTCTTGTGACTTATAACGCATGTACGTTATATTAAAATATATATGAAGATGAAATAAGTCAGAAGAATTTAAGAATAAGTAATAGATAATTATTTTTGATTTTCTGAAAATAGGCATACCTTTGTAATCCAATTTTTTAGGCAGCGATTATGCGGATGTGGCGAAATTGGTAGACGCGCTAGATTTAGGATCTAGTGCCGCAAGGCGTGGGGGTTCGAGTCCCTTCATCCGCACCACCCTGGTAGCTGTTAGCTGCCAGGGTTATTTTTAGCATAGCCTTTACCTTTAACGTGATCACCTAATATCTTAGATCTTGCAAATCACAAAGGAAAACACCCAGCCCCTTAGGGCGGAAATTAAAATCCACCTTGACCCGGCGGATTATAAACCCCAAGTCTTAACAGAACTCAAGAAACAAGCCAAACAAGCCAGTATGCCAGGATTCAGGCCTGGAAAAGTGCCTGTGAGTGTGGTGAAAAAGATGGTGGGGATGTCTGTGCTGATGGATGAGTTAGGCAAAAAACTAAACCAGGAACTTTCTCAGTACATACAGGAGGAGAAACTTCAGATACTGGGAGAGCCTTTGCCAGTAGAAGATAAAACATCAGATGAATTTGATGTGAACTGTGATAAGGAACTGGAGTTTACTTATGAAGTAGGGCTGGCACCAGACTTTGAAGTAGACCTAAGTCCCAAAAAGAAGGATATTCCTCCTCTTTATGAGATAGAAATAGACGACAAAGCCTTAGATGCTGAAATTATGCAGTATCAGGAGCGTCTGGCTGATGTAGAGGAAGTAGATGAGGCCAAGAAGGGAGACACCATTTATGGAAGAATTCAGGACTTGGCCGAAGATGGTACTGTAGCTGAAGGTGCTTTCGATAAAATGGTGGTACTGAACCCTGCCAGGATAGAGAAAGAAGGTCCTTTCTTTAAAACAGTAGTCGGAAAGAAAATAGAAGATACATTCTCAGTAAAGCTGAAAGATATATCCAAGTCTACGGAAGAAATCGCCAAGATTACTTTTGTAGATGAGGCAGAATTGAAAGAGCTTGAAGGAAAGGATCTTCAGTTTGTGTTAAAGAAAATTCAACGTACTTCTCCAGCTAAGCTTACCCCAGAATTTTTCAAAAGAGTGATGGATATAAACTCAGGGAAAATGCCTGAGCAGACTGAAGGAGAAGAAGGACCGGAGGTAACAGAGGATGAATTCAAGGACAGTATAAGAGAGCAGCTAGCCAAGCAGCAGGAAAGCCAGGGTAAGCAGTACTTTTACCAAAAGATAAAGGATGCCCTGCAAGAAGTGAATCAGTTAGAATTACCTGATGAATTCTTGAAGAAATGGTTAACTATCTCTAATCAGGGAAAAGTAAGTGAAGAATATATTGAGAATCAGTATGGAGATTTCG
>JBCBKZ010000203.1:0-8269 GCA_038520955.1 Bacteroidota bacterium
CTTACTACAAGGTCAGTGTGTACATGAATGACATGCAAGGAAAAGCAGACTCTTTGGAGTACTTCTATAATGATTCCATGATCGTTTTGCATGATGACCCAATCATTTGGTCTGATGTGAATCAGGTAACAGGAGATACCATCAAAATCATGCTGAAGAATAATCAGGCTGATTCTATGTGGGTAGGTCCCTCTGGGTTTCTGGTTTCTCAAGAAGACACCCTGGGCTTCAACCAGATCAAGGGGAAGGAAATGCGGGCCAAGTTCAGGGATAATGCGTTGGTACGTCTTCACGTCATCGGGAATAGTGAGAGCATCTACTTCGGGAAAGACGAAGAGGATAATTATCAAGGCATGAATACTGCGCTTTCCCAAGAGATGATCATCTATCTTTCAGAAAATGAGGTGAGTAAAATTGCCTTCCTGGCTAAGCCCGACGGGAAGTTTATTCCTATCCATGAGATCCTCTTTAAAGAGAATAAGCTGGAAGGGATGAGATGGAGAATAGATGAAAAAACAGGAAAGCCTGTTCTGGAGAACTTCCATGATGAGTTAATAGAGCGGCTAACGCCCATCATCTCCATAGCTCCTCCAGACACTACCTTACCGGATGGCATCCCTTAAAAGAAATAGAGAGGCTATTTGGTTTTCTCCTTCATTAGCGTAATCAGCAGTATCCCTCCTATTACCACCAGCGTCCCCGTTATCTGCCAAAAGGTATAGCGTTCCGCCAATAGTATGTAAGCCAACACCATGGTAGAAACAGGTCCTATGCTGGAAACTATGGACACGCTCCCTGCACCAATTCGGGAAATAGCTTCAGAAATAAGAAAGGAAGGAATCACTGTAGCAAAAATGGCTATCAGCAATACATAGCCATAAACGGGCAAAGGAAGCTGAAAAATCTGTAGAGACCCATTGACTGCTGAGTAGTGGAATACGACCGTGCTACAAGCAATGGTCATGGCTAAGGCCGTAAACTTAACTGAACCCATTCTTCTCATATAAAACTCACTTCCCACCATATAACCTGCATAGGTAATGGCAGCTCCTATCACCCATAGAGCACCAATGATCAGCATCGTATCCCAATTGATGTGGAGTTTCTCATAAAATATGATCAAAATCCCTGCATAGGTGATGGCTAAGGCGGCCAACTGAATAAGGGTAATCCTCTTCCGTAAGAAAAGAGCTGAAAGGAGGATGACAAAGGTAGGATAGATAAAGAGTAACACCCTTTCCAGACTTGCTGTCAGGTACTGTAAGCCAATAAAATCCATCAGGCTAGCCAGATAATATCCCATAATGGCAAAAGAGGCTAACCCTAACCAGTCCTTCCATTTGAAGGTCCTTTTTTCTTCTTCATAGGATTGAAAAAACAGGGTTCCTACAAAAAAGGGAAGGGAGAAAAGCATTCTCAGGGACAGGAGGGTAACCGGGTCTACCTCATACTGGTAGGCGAGCTTAATGAAAACCGCTTTAGAGGAGAACAGGATAGCGCCTAAAAAGGCTAACCCAAATCCTGCTAATTGTTTTTGTCGCAATGAGAGAAAATTACCTATTCAACTATTTGAAAAGTTGACTTCACATACTCATTGGGAAAAGCATTGAAATGCCACCACTCAGAGAGTATGCCTGAAAATCCTGCTTCCAACATAGCTGCCCGCAGGACTCTCCTGTTAGTCACATGTTCATGTCGTAATATGCCCTCTTGTACGTAAGCATCTTCATATCTGGGCTGAGCTTCCTTTCCAAAGAAATCAAAAGGAGTCCCCATATCTACTAGACCTGTATCCAGATGGGTCAAACTCAGGTCTACGGCTGCCCCAAAGTTGTGGATGGAACCGGATTTGGGAGAGGCTACATATTGTTGTTGGTCAGTTCCTTTCACGAGATCCCACATCTCTTGCTGCACAGAACGCGGTCTTACACAATCATAAAGGATGAATCGTAAGGAAGGATGATTTTTCTTGAGAATGTCATGCGCTTTCTTCAGCTTAAGCGCAGCTTCAGGCTGTAGGTAGCATTGGTCGTATTCTCCGTAGAGAACTTTTCCCATGAAGTTATCCGCAGTTGCATACTTCACGTCCAGAATAAAGCTACTATCAATGACCATAACATTCACCAGCCCTTGATCAATGAGTCTCTGCTCTAACTCTGTTATGGGTCTTTCTTCTACAACCTCAGGTTCAGGTTCACTTAGCAGGGTGTCTGATAGGCTATCAACAGCCACTTCCTTCACGGAGGAAGTTTCTGTGGTCCTGGTACCACATGAGAATAAGAAAAGGGTAGATAGCACAGCGAGTAAACAAGCCAATTTCATAGGGCACGAATATACGGCAAATGCCCTAATCTTCTCTATTCTTTATCTAAAATAGAAAGGCCTGCGTGGATAATATTGGTAAGCTCCTCCAAATCATCTGTGATTTTGGCATTTACCTGAAGACCGCTATATAAGGTATGAATGTAAGATGCAGTGGTTTCCACATCCAAATTGGCTGAGAGTTCACCTTTGTCTATCCCATCCTGAAGGTATGTCCCAAAAAAAGCCACAAATTCTTTTCTGTTCTCAGCTAAAGTTGGCAGGATATCAAAGTCATCTCCCGGCAGGAGCTCAGTAGTGCAGTTAACAGAAAAACATCCTTTACGATCTTCATCTGCCAAGGTAGTTTTCATGGCACCTACCAGCATGGAGGTGAACCCTTCCTTCACAGAAGCAAAAGAGGATAACAACTGGTGAATCCTGATTTTATTCTGTTCCTGGTAATGCTTAAAAGCCAAATGGAAGAGGGCTTCCTTATTTCCAAAGGTGTCATACATGCTGGCCCTATTGATTCCCATGTAACTTACGAGGTCCTGAATAGAAGTAGCATGATATCCCTTTTTCCAGAATACCATCATGGCTTTCTCTAAAATGTCAGATTCTTTAAATGCTTTTGGACGGGCCATAACTCACTTTCTTATATACTAACATACGTATATTCAATGAATTAGGTATAAATTAAAAGGAACAGCGCTGGTACATCTGAAAAGGAAAATACCAGCGCTGCTTTCAAAAAATAGCCTTACGCACCTGGATTTACATTCATTCCCCCATCAATGTTGTACTCGCTTCCGGTTATATACCAGGCATCATCTGAAGCTAAGAAAGTTACCAGTTTAGCTATAGCTTCTGGTGTGCCAAACTCTTTCAAAGGTACTCTTTGCTGAACAGCTGACGCAAATCCCTGAATTTGTTCCTGAGTCATACCCGTTTTTCCAAAAATAGGCGTATTTACTGGACCCGGATTGACGGAATTAATTCTGATCTTTCTAGGCGCTAATTCAGTAGAGGCTGTGCGGGTGAAAGAATTCATGGCGGCTTTACTGGCACCATAAATAGAGGTGTTACTCATCCCCATATAGGCATTGATAGAAGAAAGATTGATGATAGAGGCACCTTCATTCAAATGGGGCAGAAATTTTTCAATGGTGAAAACCGCTCCCTTGAAGTTGATATCCATGATGGTGTCATAGCCTTTCTCATCAATGTGTCCTAAAGGAGTTGGGAAAAAGACTCCGGCGTTTACAAAGAGGACATCTACCTTTCCGAACTTTTCGGTTACTTCTGCAACCAGCTTGTCTGTGTCAGCTAGACTGGATTGATCTGCTACTATTCCAGTTACCCCCAGCGCACTGGCGGCAGTGGCTACAGCTTCAGGCTTTCTTCCTGTGATAACTACTTGTGCACCTTCCTTCACAAAGTCTTCTGCTGTGGCATATCCTATTCCACTATTTCCTCCGGTAATGACGGCTACTTTTCCTGATAGTTTGCTCATAATTGAAATGATTAATGTTGATTAACTTCATTCTAGAACGAATATTCCATAATAGGGTTACACATTTCAGAACATTTATTCCAAAATAATTTCAACAAGCTATTTGAGCTCCAGGAAAAGGGCATTTATCAAAAAAGAAAAGTCCTCAAATACCTGAGATTTTCAGATAGATAAGGACTTTACAATGTATAGGTAAAAAGGAAATCTTAATTATCCCCCTTTTTCATTTTGATCACTTCCTGTTGTAGGTCCATCACCATGGACTGAAGTTTTTCGAGGGACATATCAGGCTCAGGGAATTCTGAAGAGAGGAACATCTTGGCCTTCCACAGTTCTCTGACATCCTGGATATCTATATCAAACTGACTATAATTGGTATTGTCAGACTTAAGGGTAAGTGAACCTCCTTGCTGCTCACTAACATTGCTGAATACACGCTTATACACCACTCCTTCGGAATCTGAAACTACCACATAGGTCTGGCCATTTTTAATATCCAGCCAGTTCTCTACATATTCTGCTACTATGATGGTTCCGCTCTGCAAAGGCAGCATGGAATCTCCAGAAATTTCAAAGGCTCTGAAGGAACCGGGTCCCATATTAGGCAGATAGAACTTGGGGAGTTCTTCTATGTACTCAGGATCCGCAAATCCATTTAAATAGCCCGCAGCTGCTTTCTGATTACTCACAAAGTCTACAAACTGTCTACCGATTCTGTCAGTAGTAATAGGCAGCACTCGTACATGCTTACCCGTATAGTCCTGAGCCAGCTGCTTATTTTGCTCACGAAGTTCTACCAGGCTGAATTCTCTCAAGTCCTTTCTGACAATATCATCTATGGTGATATCGAACAGGTCAGACATTTTTTCAATGGTAGAATAGCGAGGGGTAGCTCTACATTCTTCATAGGCACCTATAGAGGCTCGTCTGATCCCCAGCCTATCGGCCAGCTCTTGCTGGGTAAACCCCTTTTCCTTCCGTAGGTACTTAATATTATGGCCTATAATTTCCTTATCCTTTTCACCCATGATTTTGAGAATTAGGTTGATACATTAAAATTGCTCTATGAAGCAGCTGTATACTTTCCTTTCCTTGTTCATCTTACCTCCTTTTTAGATACTTTCTTAAGACTAATACCTTTAGCAGGAAGTAATAATTTTTAGCAAAGTATAAAATATTTAGTATTCATCCCAATTTTTTTTGACAAAACTCCTGTTTATCCATTTTTTTTAGTACAAATAGCGCTTACATTTTATTCTGAAAAGACATTATGTATTTTTGGCCATGCTGTTAAGCCTGGAAAAAATAAGTGTCGAATTTGGAGGGAGATGGTTAATGAAAGAGGTTTCCTTTCAGTTTGTAGCCGGTGAAAGACTTGCCCTGATTGGAAGAAACGGAAGCGGAAAATCTACCCTCCTAAAAGTGATGATGGGCCTCCTCTCCCCTTCTGAAGGTAAGGTCCATAAAATCTCAGGCCTTAAGATGGGCTACTTCCACCAGGACCTCCTCTCCTACCAGACTGATAAATCTGTTTTTGAGCTGGTGAAGGAATCCTTCCAGCCCCTACTGGATATACAGGAAGTCATTGAGTCTCTACTGGACAAGATGGAGAAAGGGGAGGCCAAGGAGGAAGACCTGGACCTCCTCAGCTCTAAACAGGCTGAGTTCAGCACAAAAGGCGGAGATCAAATGGAAGCCAGGATTTACCAGACCCTAAGTGGATTGGGCTTCAAACCGGAAGAATTTCATCTCCCCTTCCACACCTTCTCCGGCGGATGGAGAATGCGGGCACTTCTGGCCAAGATGCTCTTGAATACCCCAGACCTATTATTACTGGATGAGCCTACAAACCACCTGGACCTTCCATCTATACAGTGGCTAGAGAATTACCTAAAGACTTTTCAGGGTACCTGCGTCATCGTTTCTCACGATAGGTTTTTCATAGACAGACTGGCAGAAAAAATTCTGGAGATCAGGCATCATACCCTACATGAGTTTGCCGGGAACTACAGTTTCTATGAGAAAGAAAAGGAGCTCAGATATGAGCAACTCAAGAGTACCTACGAAAACCAACAAAGGCACATAAAAGAACAGGAGCAGTTCATCAACAGGTTTAGAGCTAAGGCATCTAAAGCCAAGCAGGTACAGAGTAAAATCAAGCAGCTGGATAAAATAGAGAGAGTTGATGCACCAGAAGAAGATCACGTCAATTTCTCCTTTAGGTTCACGCTAAATCGTGCCTCTGGAAAGGAAGTGCTGAACCTGACAGAAATAGATAAGTCCTACGACCAGAAACATATCTTCTCAGATGCGCAGGCTCAGGTACTCAGAGGAGATAAGATAGGCCTCATAGGTCCTAATGGACAGGGGAAGTCTACCCTCCTGAAAATCATAGCCGGCACTACCCCACATGAAGGGACAGTAGAAAAAGGTTATAACGTAAGTCAGACCTTTTTTGCCCAGCACCAGTTGGAAGCCCTGGATTTGAAGAAAACCATTTGGGATGAGATAGCAGATAATAGTAGAGACAGGTCAGATCAGGAGCTACGGAATGCCTTGGGGGCTTTTCTGTTCTCAGGTGAAACAGTAGATAAAAAAGTGGGCGTGTTATCCGGAGGAGAAAAGTCCAGAGTAGCCCTCGTAAAGACCTTATTATCTGAGGCCAACTTCCTCCTTCTGGATGAACCTACCAACCACCTGGACATCACCAGCATTCAGACCATGATAGAAGCCCTCAATGCCTATGAGGGAACTTACATCATTGTTTCACACGATAGATACTTCCTCAGACAGGTAACCAATAAGGTCTGGTATATACAGGAAAAGGAGATCAAGGAATATCCAGGCTCCTATCAGGAATATGAGGACTGGATCGCCAGAAACCAGCTGGCACAGGCAGAAGCAGCGGCGGCCCTAGATACATCAGCCACCAAAACAGATAACAAGCCTACCGACTTCAAGCTGCAAAAACAACAGAAAAACAGGCTGAAGAAACTGGAGAGAGAAATAGAAAAGCTGGAAGAAGACATTGCCAGACTTGAGAAAGAAAAGACAGAGTGTGAAAGTAATATGGCTCAGCCAGAAGTAGCCTCAGACTTTTCCAAGTTGCAAGAAGAACAAAACAAGTTGACCGACATTCAGGAAAAGCTGGAGCAGATGACAGAATCCTGGGCAGAGAAGTCAGAAGAATATGAAGAGTTAAGTGCCTAATAACCCTATAGAAAACACACAAATGAAGAGAGCCCTAATTGCCGGAGCTAGCGGCATGGTAGGAAATCTAGTCCTACAACAATGCCTGGAATCCGATGCCATCTCTGAAGTCATCAGCCTAGCCAGGCGCCCATCAGGAGAAACTCATCCTAAATTAACAGAGAAGGTCATTGCGGATTTCCATACCTATGATGCGGATGCTAGCTCCTTTCATGGGATAGATGCTGCCTTTTTCTGCATAGGGGTTTATACTGGCCAAGTAAAAGATGATGTGTTTAAAGAAATCACCGTGGATTATGCAGTCAACTTTGGGATGCTTTTGAAGGCGCATTCTCCTAAAGCAACTCTATGTCTTCTGAGTGGGATGGGTACTGATAGAACAGAAAAGAGTAAAACCTCCTTTGCCAGGTATAAGGGTATGGCGGAAAATCAGTTATCAGCCTTAGGAATGAAGTTCCATGCACTTAGGCCCGCTTATATCTATCCGGTTACGCCCCGCAAAGAGCCTAATTTTATGTACACCTTCAGTAGGGCCATCTATCCGCTGGTTAAGTTGTTTGGGGAAGGGATGAGTATCAAGTCTACAGAACTGGCGGAAGCCATGTTTAAGGCAGGAGTGGAAGGAGCCGATCAGGAGGTATTGGAGAATAAGGAGATATTGGCGTTTTTAGGGTAAGGAAAATGATTAAGCTTCTCTGGCCTCTCTATGTTTTCCACTGGAGAATTTATGAATTCTATATCAGATGGGAAGATGACACATCTTCATTCTGGACGGGAGTTTTAGTCTCTAGAACAACAGACTTTTCTTTCCGGGTGAGGCACTCAACCTCAGGCTGTCCCCAGCCTGATTAAGAGATTCGTCAGGATCTCAACCTCACTAAATAAGAAAAGGCATTCCTTGTGAGAATGCCAGATCTATTTTACTGAAAGGGCGCTTAGATTCCTACATTACTGAAGGGCCAAGCTACGAGTTTAATTTCACTTCGGGTCTTGAATATGCCCGAATCTTACTTGCCAACTTTTGTATACAATTTCGATATACAATATTCTTTGTCTGAAGATTTATTCAAAGATAAATCGAATCCTCTCAGCTTTTTGTCAAAAAGAGGGCCATATCTTACAACGGGAATAATTCTCATAATTGAATCTTACTCTAACAAATCCCAGATTTTTAGAGAAAAATGACACTTTTTTCACATTTAGGATATGAAAAGGGCCAAATATGAACACAAAGCATATTGG
>JBCBKZ010000204.1:0-8240 GCA_038520955.1 Bacteroidota bacterium
ACTAATCGCTTTGCAGAGGAATACCTACCCTTAGATCTCGATAATTATGTAGCCATTACCTCTTACGTGCATTTACCCTTTTATGAAGAAGTTCTTCTTGAAATACCCGCTAACTGGCGACAGAAGCCTTACTACAATTTACCCATTGAGGAGTTTATGGCTATTGCTGACAAGGCATTATTAAATGGCTATACGATGGTTTGGAGTGGGGATATTGGGTTTGACGGAGGATTCAATAACAATGGATTTGTCATGGTAAAGGGAGAATACCAATCAGAAGAAAAGATTGGGCAGTGGCATAGGCAGAGCGCCTTTGATAGGAAAACCACTCAAGATGACCATGGAATGCATCTAGTAGGCTTTACCTACAATAAAAAGGGAGAGAAATACTATATTCTTAAAAACTCGTGGGGAAAATCATATGGATTCAAGGGTATATGGTACTTGTCTGAAAACTATTTCCGCTTAAGGACTATTGCACTTACCGCTCATAAAGACGTATTAGATTTAGGAGAATAGTTTAGCTTCCTATTAGATTTTGCTTCTATGTTTGCAGGACCTCTAGTGGAGATACTGTTCTTCCCAAGTGTTCACATTTTATCCTATGACCAATTCATTAGGAATGTGATCATTGAAATACCCTTTTATTTCTATCTGGTGGAATCTTATATGTTAGGCTAAATATTTTAAGCTTATTCTCTCATCTTCAGATTCCCACACACCTTCACCTTTACTTTAAGCGCATTAGGTAAATAAGCTAGTGGGGTATCATTAATGGTAAGCACCTCTATGGTCTCTTCATCTGCCCCTGCATGGATAGCATTATTGATGGCCAGTTGTTTTACCTGTTCTACACCTTCTTCTCTGGAGAGGGTAGTGAGGTTAAAGACCTTTTCAGCCTCACCTCCTATTTGAGAGATACAAGCGCCGTAAGCATTGGCTACCTCATAATGCTCTGGGGTAATGATCTCTGAGATCCCTTCTATCTTTTCGGGAAGAATAGGAGATCCCCCACCCACTAAAATAGCCGGTACTGCTTTACTATCTGTCTTAACTTTATCTACTAGCTGGTTGATAGCATCCTGAATGCTGGCCTGTATGGTGGCTTGGAGGTCCTCATAATTCTGAGAAGTGCTTTTGGTTACCGCTGCCGATAGGACTTCTTTTTCAGCGGCTTCTGGAATACTCATCTTCTCGGATAAAATGGCGTGATCCGAAAGGGTAAATTGTTCCCCGCCAAAACTGAGCGCTTCTTCACTCAATCTATAGCCCACGCTCTGTGGGCCTATCTTGATTCTGCCCTGAGTACTGATAATGGTTCCTCCGCCTAGCCCTACGGCTACCACATCAGGCATACGGAAGTTAGTTTGTACCCCTCCCACGGTAGCGGCTTTGCTACTTTCTCTGGGAAAACCGTTGACCAATACACCAGCGTCTGAGGTAGTACCTCCTACGTCTATGACTATGCCTTCCTTTATGCCCGATAAAGCACCTGCGCCCCTAATGCTGTTGGTAGGTCCACAGGCAATGGTCAGAACAGGGTAAGTCCTGGCATTATCCAGCGACATGAGGGTTCCATCATTTTGACCAAAGTAGAGCTGCGCCTCTATGCCATGTTTGGCTACCGCCTCCCTAAAAGAAAACGTCATATTATGCGCGATCTCCTTAAGGGCGGCATTCAGGATGGTGGCATTTTCCCTTTCCAATAAGCCCAGACTCCCAATTTGGTGAGACATGCTGACGGCCACTTCCTCTCCAAGAATTTCTTTGGCTTTTTCAGCCACAAAGATTTCCTGTTCCGGATTGATCTGTGAGAATATACCCGTGATAGCCACAGAAGAAACTTTTCCTTTTAACTCACCCAATACGGTGGATATTTCTCCCTCATTCAGGGTACCTATAGGACGTCCGTCAAACTCAAATCCACCATCTATCATGTAGGTGTGGTTCCCTAATACTGCTTTTAAGTCGTCTTGTATACCTGTGAGAGGAGGGAGCATGCGAGAAGCTGATCCACAGATTCTGATGATTCCCACCTTATTGAGATGCTTACGTTCTACTATGGCATTGGTACAATGAGTAGTTCCCAGCATAACATATCGGATACTTTCAGTAGGAACCTTTGCTTGTTCCAGTACAATTTCCAGGGCCTTAGCTATCCCAGTGGAAATATCAGTGGTGGTAACGGTCTTAGTCTTGGCGATAATCTGATTTTGTGCATCCACCAATACACAGTCAGTATTGGTTCCTCCTACGTCTATTCCTATTTTATAATGGCTCATCTGTAATTTCTTGTTAGTGCATTTGTTCTACTCAAATAGGTGTATACTCATTCTCATACCCGAAGGCTTCAGGCCCTCCTAATTTGATCCCTGCCTCTGTTTTCCACTGATCATCACAAGGCATGGCTATGACATTGAGTCGGTAACCATACTGAAGCACTTCTGCGGTAATGGGTTCTGCAGTGTCCAGGTCCAAAACAGTGATTAAGTCTGGCACGGAAGCGATCACCTCATCGCCAACTTTAGCTATGAGAAATTCATTCTGGAAGTCCAGCACCATTTCCTTTCCTGAATAAGACCCTAAGCCCATCAGCTTACAAACACCCTTATTCCATCTTCCTTCAGTGCTTATCCCTACATCTATGATCTTCCCCTGAAAAATGAGCTTCCCTTGACTGACTTCTAGTAAGGAGGCTAAGGGATCTTTTTCTTCTTCCTTGGCCTTCAGGATGGACTGACCAATTCTTTCAGCATGAGAAATAACGCCCAGAACAGAGGCCTCCTTCATTTGCTTTCCCGTCATAGGATAGCAGGTAATGAAACAGCTCCCTCCCATAGGGATGACGGTGCTTCCTACCATAATTTCTCCCCATACATTGTTGATGGTATGGTAAATGGCCCTGTTACCTTTCTCGTCTGCCTGGGTGATGGGAGAGGAGGGAATGCCATGGAGCGTAAAGGTGACCATTTCCAGCCTGGGATAAGCTCGCCCCATGCCATCTGCATCCACTATAGGGATCTGCTTTTCGGCTGCTACAGCAAAAGGAATGACCCCATTTAGGCCACCAGCTTCTGCGGGCATGGTGGCATAAATCTTCTTTCCATAATAGGCCTCCATCATTTCAAAGGCGGCTATGGCTTCCCTTCCACTAAACAGCTTTTCCAGTAAGATGACAGGCGCACCAAATGCCGCCACCGGAACCACTAAGGCATCATCAGGAACTTCTTCCGGGCTGAGCATGCTGACCTCTCCAAACTGCTCTATGGCATTTTGGGCCATTAGCTTCCCTATGTAAGGATCGCCTCCCCCACCTGTTCCTAATACAGTTGACCCTAGCGCTATGGCTTCCAGGTCTTGTTTATTGATCTTTCTCATGTTCTGTTCCAATTAGCATGTAAATGATGCGGGTATCTTCCAGTACGTAGCCTGCCTGTGCTTCCATAGCTTGCAGGTAGATGATATCTCCCTGTCTCAACATCCCTACTTCTCTATCCTGCTCATCGACCATCTGAATGACCCCTCTTTGGACAAAAGAGATCTCGTGTTGTGGATGGCGAGAAACACCTTCTTCAGGTATCCGCGTTCCTTTTTTCAGGAATACAGTCCCATAGTTGACGCCAACTTCAGGGTGAGCCATGAACTTGAATAGCACCTTTTGCCTGTCTTCTGACAAATCAGGAAACGTTAACTTTTTGATCTCCATCTACCAGTTGATTTTCCGTTTGTTTCTCCGGCCCAAAGAGCAAGTTCATGATCCAGAAGGCTATGGCAGAGATGAAAATGGATAACAGGTTTTTGACCGGATCTTCCAGCAAAACCATGATGAGTACCCCTGCTCCCCAGGCTACAAAACCTGTGAAATTAAAGGAGGTATTCTTCTTGAAATCAAATGACTTCGCCAGCCAAAGATCTCCAATTAGTACTCCAGCTATGGGAGGGATGGTCGTAGTCAGAATCATGAGGAAGCCAATGAAATGATTCATGATACCCATGACTGCCAGCCCCGTTCCTATGGCACCTGCTATTAAGGTGGAAATAGGACGTTTATCTTCTGGTAGATTTAACATCTGATTCACAGCCAGTCCACCTGAATAGGCATTGATGACATTGGTGGTCCAGGTAGCCAAAATCAAGATGGAGAGCGCCAATACAGGATAGCCCAATCGAGAGAAAATCTCTGTGATGTCATGAGTACCCTGAAGAATGCTCAGCATGGCCCCTACAGTAAGCAGTAAAATACCTCCAGGAATTAGCCCCAATATGGAACCCCAAACGGCATCCTTTTCCGTTTTGGCAAAACGATTTATATCAGGGGAAATCACACCTCCTACAGAAACAAACCCAATGGCCAACCCTATAGCAGTCAGTAAGCCCATGGGTTGGTCAGGTTGAAATGATACTATAGTATCGAATCCTTTCTCCTGGAAAGAGACGGTAAGTCCGTAAATCATGAGAAAGAGAATGGCAGGTGCTGCCAGGTAGTTAAGCCACTTCATAAATCTGAAGCCGTACACAGCCGTCAACAGCATAACTACTCCCCAAAAACAGGAAGAAATAGCTTCCGGTAATTCGTAGGAGAAGGTTTCTGCTATGAGCTTGGAGAAAGAAATTCCGGCTATGTTGGTCTGTACCCCAAACCAACCCATAGTTGCCAATCCCACAATCAGCCCTATTAAGAGGGGGCCCCCCTTCTGACCAAAAGAGCTCCGGGCTAACTGTACCGTGTTCAACCTAAAGCGGGTCGCGGCTATGCTCTCCAGGCACATGTAAACGACCACAAAGCCTATCCCCATGAGTCCTCCTAAAATGGCCTGGTAAAAACTCAAGCCGTCAATCAAGGTACTCCCTATAAGCAAGGAAGGAATACTGATCATTCCGCCTATCCAGATGGAAGCAAGGCCCGGCCACCTGGTCAATTGATTTTCCTGCTGCTTCATTTCATCGCTGATTACTTAATTTGATAGTGTTCCTCGGCTTGCTTGGGTGTTATGTATCCATTTTTCAGGTCATCTTTTACCTTTTCTGCTGGTCTGTTTTTAGGGCTTCCATATCCTCCTCCTGTTGCCGTAACACATCTTACCACATCTCCCTTAACAAGATGCGTATTGGTGGTGAGGCTGTACCTTTCTACCTCTCCACTTTTTCTTCTGATCTGCATATAATTATATGACCCCTCACTTCCACCGTTAGCTCCCCAGGTAGGGTAGGCTTCCCCTA
The DNA here is from genome assembly GCA_038520955.1 of Bacteroidota bacterium. Classification (GTDB taxonomy): domain Bacteria; phylum Bacteroidota; class Bacteroidia; order J057; family J057; genus JBCBKZ01. The sequence continues at coordinate 5,221 of JBCBKZ010000204.1, forward strand.
AAAAGGCTGCCGTTACAAAAGCCTCATCAGAAAGAATCCGAAAATCCAGGTATTGTCCATTGCCTCCTTGGAATTCTCCATATCCCCCTCCTTCATTATGGAAGGCATATTGTTCAACCATGAGGCCATACCTCATTTCCCGTATTTCAATGGGGATATTATAACTCTCTCCACTTCCGCAGGAGAGTTGCCCTCTGTTTCCATCATGATGGTTACTGGCTCCCCAGCCACCGGCAAGTGGTTCTGCCTGGATGAAGAATTGCTGGGTATCAGGATGTATGCCTGAAATAAAGGTAGCACATACAGATCTTAAGTGTCCTGCCGGTAATAGGCCGGGGACTGCCTCTGAAAGTACCCTCCATACCAGGTCCATGGTAGTGATGAGGGTCTCATAATAGATGGAACAGGCAGCAGGAGGCTGGGCACTGATGACGGTCCCTGGCTCGCATATGACTGTAAGAGGCCGAAAAGAGCCTCCATTAGCAGGAGAATCAGGCGTAGTAACTGCTTTGAATATGCTTCGTACGCCTGTGATGAGACCGGTATAAGATAAATTTAATGGGCTATTGAGTTGAGGATGGGAGCCCGAAAAGTCCACCTCCATTTCTGTATCTGTAATGGTGATAGCCACCCGAATAGGGAAAGGCCCCTTGCCAGATCCATCATCTTCTAACAATGTTTTCCCGGAGAAAGTCCCTTTGGGTAATTCTTTCAAGGCCGCCAGGCTCAAGGCTTCCCCATAAGCCAGCATATGTTCCTTAGCGGAAACAAAAGTTTCCAACCCATATTTCTCCGTAAGCTCTATGACTCTTCGTGCGCCCACTTCCGCTGCAGCTATACCAGCAAACAAATCTCCTATGGTACTATCTGGAAGTCGGACGTTGGCTTTAATCATATCTATGACCGCCTGGTTTAGTTCTCCTTTGGACTTGATCTTGATAAAGGGGAAGTGTAGCCCTTCCTGATAAATCTCCGTAGCCACGGTGGAAACAGAGCCCGCATAGGTACCTCCCAGTTCTGTCCAGTGGGCTTTGTTGACAGAAAAGGAAATTAATTCTCCTTGAAAGAAGATGGGAATGATGACAGAGACATCAGAGAGGTGAGTTCCTCCACCCGAGAAAGGGGTATTGGCTATGAATACATCTCCTTCATGAATCTTATCTAAGGGGTATTTATCAAGTGTGCTTTGAACTACCGTATCCAGGCAGGCCAGAAAGGCAGTAACTCCATTTCCTTGTGCCAGGAGATCTCCTTTTTCGTCTGTTAGCCCTACGGCATAATCCAGAGATTCATAAATGATGGGGCTCATGCTGCTTCTCTGCATAGCCAGAAACATCTCATCACCTATAGCCACCAGGCTATCCTGTATGATGCCTAAAGTGAACTTATTCATAGCCATTTCCTTTTTTGATGATCAGGTTCCCCCATCTGTCTATTGTCAATTGAAATCCGGGAGGTAGGACGGTTGAAGTATCTTTCTCTGCTATGATAGCAGGACCTTCCAGTACAGTTCCTGAAGAAAGACTGTCTCGTTCATAGATCATACTTGTATGGGTACCAAAGCTCCCAAAATCGACCTTGCTCTCAGCATAGATAGCTGGTGTTTTGGAATTCTCCTGATGAGGCTGCTCCGGAAAGGAAGGTTTAGGAACAGGAACAGAGGCCACCAGGTGGAAATTCACCCACTCTATGGGCGCATCCAGTTGAAAGGTATATTGTTTTTTGTGTTGTAGATGAAAATCTGCTTGAAGTGCCTCCAGGGGAAGCCTGGAACCAAATTGATAGTTGAAGGAAACTTTTACATAGTGTTCCTGACCTGCATAGCGCATATCTGCATAATACTGGTAAACGATTTGTTCTTTGCTAAAACCGTCCTCCTGATAAGACTGCTCGGCCTCCAGCATCATTTCTTCCAGCTTGTCTGTAAAGAAGGAAAGGTTTTCTTCTTTTACCTCCTTTACCTCTGTGCGTATATAATCCCTTCTAAGATCTGATAGGAGCATGCCTAAAGCTGAAAAAACACCGGCATTTACAGGGACTATGATTTCAGGTATCTGTAACTCAGCTGCCAGGAAGGCGGCGTGCATAGGTCCTCCACCGCCTATCACTAATAGGGAGAAATCACGCGGGTCATAGCCTTTATTGACAGAAATGAGTTTGAGGGCATTGACCATATTGGCATTGGCAACGGACAGTATACCTGTAGCGACTTCTTCCACGGGTACTTCTAATTCACTGGAAAGTTGGAGAAAGGCCGTATTCATGGCTTGTTTGTCTGGTTGGGCCTTTCCTCCCATGAAGAAATCGGGATGGATTCTCCCACAGAGGAGATTCGCGTCCGTAGTGGTTACCGTAGTACCTCCTCTTCCATAAGCTGCGGGACCCGGAAAAGCCCCTGCACTTTGAGGACCTACATGTAATTTCCCTCCCTTATCTACCCAGGCTATGCTTCCCCCTCCATTACCGATCTCAACAATGTCTATTACGGGTGTTTGTACGGGATAGCCCGCTTGTGTTTTTGAGTGCTCTATTTTATAGTTGGTCGTGATCTTAAGTTCTCCTTTTTCAATCAGAGAACATTTGGCAGTAGTACCGCCTATGTCCAGCACAATGAGGTTGGGCTTGTGTGTGATCTTCCCTAATTCTGCTGCCCCGAGCATACCACTTGCTGGTCCTGATTCTATGAGGGTGATAGGGTTAGCCTTAACGGCACCCACAGTAGTGATACCTCCATTAGACTGCATGATATAGGGGGCTGGTTGAAAGCCCGCTTCCTTCAGTTTGGTTTCCAGCTTATTGAGATAGGTCCTGGCGACAGGTGTTACATATGCAGAGAGTACCGTAGAACTGGTCCTTTCATATTCACGCCATTCCCTGTTAACCGTATGCGAACAGATGACAGGTATCTCAGGAAGATGATTACTTGCCAATTGGGCTATTCTCTCTTCATGGATAGGGTTTTTATACGCATGTAGGCAGCAAATGGCAATGTCCTCACGCCTTCCTCCTTAAAGATCTTT
>JBCBKZ010000205.1:0-8238 GCA_038520955.1 Bacteroidota bacterium
CTTTAAGAAGCTCAAAGGACAAGGCCGAATTACTGAGATCAACATCGCAGAGACGCTGAAAGAGATCAGAAGAGCGTTGTTGGATGCGGACGTTAACTACAAAGTTGCCAAGCAATTTACCAATAAAGTAAAGGAGGAAGCCCTCGGACAGGATGTACTGATTTCTGTTACCCCAGGTCAGTTGATGGTCAAAATTGTGCATGAGCAGCTGACCTCACTGATGGGGCAGGAGCATACAAGTCTGACCTTCTCCAAAAACCCTCCTTCAGTTATTCTTATTTCTGGTCTGCAGGGATCTGGTAAAACAACCTTCACAGGTAAACTTGCCATGCACCTGAAAGCCCAAGGGAAAAATCCCCTTTTGGTGGCGGGTGATGTATACAGACCAGCGGCCATTGACCAGTTGGGCGTACTGGGTGAGCAGGTAGGCGTAGAGGTGTACAAAGAAGAGGAGAATAAGAACCCTGTAGGAATCGCCCAAAACGGGATTAGCTACGCCAAGAAGAACGGCAAAGATATAGTCATCGTGGATACGGCGGGTCGTTTGGCGGTGGATGAGGAAATGATGAATGAGATTTCCTCCATTAAGTCTGCCATTAAGCCTGATGAGATCCTCTTTGTAGTAGATGCTATGACAGGTCAGGATGCAGTGAATACTGCCAAGGCCTTCAATGATAGACTGGACTTTGATGGAGTAGTGCTAACCAAGATGGATGGTGATACCCGTGGGGGCGCCGCCATTTCTATTAGACACGTAGTAGACAAACCTATCAAGTTTATTTCTACGGGAGAAAAACTGGACGCACTGGATCTCTTCTATCCAGACAGGATGGCTTCCAGAATCCTGGGCATGGGGGATGTACTTACCCTGGTAGAGCGTGCTCAGCAGCAGTTTGATCAGCGTGAGGCGGAAAAACTGCAGAAGAAGATTCGCAAAAATGAACTGGACTTTGATGATTTCCTTTCCCAGATCCAGGCCATTAAGAAAATGGGGAACCTGAAAGACCTCATAGGCATGATTCCGGGTATGGGAAAACTTACCCGTAACATGGACATAGAAGATGACGCCTTTAAGCACATAGAGGCTATCATCACCTCCATGACCAAGCAGGAAAGAGGAAATCCCACCATCATAAATGGTTCCAGAAGAAAGCGTATAGCTAGTGGTAGTGGAAGGACCGTAAGAGAGGTAAATGAACTTCTCAAGCAGTTCCAGACCATGAAGAAGGCCATGAAGAAAATGAATAAGATGGGAGGTGCAGGCAAAATGGGAAATGCCATGAACGCCATGCAGATGATGGGCAGAAAAAGATAACACCCAACAAACCCTAAGCATGAGAAACCTATTAACGCTGGTCATATGTCTGGCAGTTTCAAGTCTGACATTCACATCCTGTCAGAACATCCAATCCCAGGATACAAGCAATGCCAAGCCAGAATATGCCCTGGTTATTCATGGTGGTGCGGGAACCATTCTGAAAAAGAATATGACGCCTGAGCGAGAAGCGGCATACACCCAGGCATTACAAGATGCTTTGGATGCAGGTGAAGCAGTGTTAAAAGCAGGCGGAAGTAGTAAGGACGCAGTAATTGCAGCCATTCAGTTGATGGAAGAAAATCCTCTGTTTAACGCTGGGGTAGGCGCGGTATTTACGCATGAAGAAACCGTAGAGCTGGATGCCTCATTTATGGATGGAGCTACGCTGAATGCAGGTGCCATAGCCGGTGTAAAAACGGTTAAAAGCCCCATAGCTGCTGCCAGATTAGTCATGGATAGCTCTGTTCATGTGATGCTTTCCGGTAAGGGAGCAGAAACCTTCGCAGAAGGAATGGGACTTGAACTGGTAGAGAATAGCTACTTCCATACTGACAGAAGGCTAAATCAGATCAAGAAAATCAAAGAATCACAGGCTTTTGTTGCTCCTGGCCCTTATCAGGGCGAGCTAAGCTTTGAAGGAATTGAGGACTATAAGTTTGGAACAGTAGGCGCTGCAGCCTTAGATAAAGAAGGAAATCTGGCTGCCGGAACCTCTACCGGGGGTATGTCTAATAAGAGATTTGGTAGGATAGGGGATGCCCCCATCATAGGGGCAGGTACCTATGCCAATAATGCTACCTGTGCAGTTTCCTGTACGGGACATGGAGAGTATTTCATCAGAAATGTAGTAGCCTATGACGTTTCTGCGAGAATGCAGTATCAGGGCCTAAGTCTGGCTGAAGCCGGAGACGGAGTAGTTATGGGAACCTTGGTGGAAGAAGGAGGCAGCGGAGGACTCATCTTGGTAGATAAGGATGGGAATGTTCACATGCCCTTCAATACAAGTGGCATGTACCGTGGATATGTGAAGTCCACGGGAGAAAGCTCTATAGGAATTTACAAGGACGAATAATGATACAGGGTTTCGAGAAAATTGCGGTGCTGGGTGCTGGCACTATGGGAAATGGAATTGCGCATGTATTTGCTCAGCATGGTTATCAGGTAAACCTGATTGATATTTCGGAAGAAGCTCTAACAAGGGCTCAGGCTACTATCTCCAAAAACCTGGACAGACAGGTGAAAAAGACCATTCTCACGGAAGAAGAGAAAAGCCAAACACTTGGTAGGCTAAATCTGATTACCAGTCTGGAAGAAGGCGTAGCTGATAGAACCTTTGTGGTGGAAGCCGCTACCGAAAACCCTGATCTGAAATTCAAGATTTTTCAGCAACTGGATGCTCACGCACCTGAGGGGACCATTCTAGCTTCTAATACTTCTTCTATCTCCATTACCCAAATGGCTGCCAAAACCGGAAGGAGTGATAAGGTCATAGGGATGCACTTCATGAACCCTGTACCTGTCATGAAACTGGTAGAAGTGATTACGGGTTATGATACCTCAGAGGAAGTTACCCAGCAGATCATGGCCTTGTCAAAAGACCTGGGTAAAGTACCGGTAGAAGCCAAAGACTATCCTGGTTTTGTGGCTAATCGTATCCTCATGCCCATGATCAATGAGGCTATCTATACCCTATTTGAAGGAGTAGCAGATGTAGAGGCCATTGATACAGTGATGAAGCTGGGCATGGCACACCCTATGGGACCTCTACAGTTGGCAGATTTCATCGGGTTGGATGTGTGTCTGGCTATTCTGGAAGTGTTATATGAAGGCTTTGGGAATCCTAAATATGCTCCCTGCCCATTATTGAAAAATATGGTTACTGCTGGCCACTTAGGTAAGAAATCCGGGAAAGGCTTCTATTCCTATTAACCAATTAGGGGATAAATGTATCCCGTTACAAAGCGTTTCTGAACCACAATGTCCTACCATTTGATAAAAGCTGGTATTAATGGTTATTTCTATTGATGTAGTTGAAAATAGCTATTTATGTAGCAGACTATTTTACCAGACTTAATTAGTAATGATATGAAATACGTGCCTTCCTTATTTGTTGTATTCTTACTCCTATTCTTATTTTCCTGTGGTGATGAAGGAGACTCAGATCCTGCTCCATCAGGCCCATCAGTTACCCTTACTTCCGTTAGTCCACAGGGTCCTTACCTGGTAGGGGTGGATATTACCTTTCAGTTGGAGTTAAGAACGGATGTTACCATAGGCATTGGATCATTTACCATAGACCAAGGTGGGACTCAACTTTTTAGTAAAGATGATTATGCAGGGAACATAGTTAATCAGACCTTTATCTATAAGACTACACGAGATGATCTGGAGGCTGGGAGTACTACTTTCAGATTTACTTTAACAGATAAAAATGGTGGCTCTGCCAGTCAGGAATCTTCTTTGGAAGTAGAAGTGGAGTATGATTTCCAGGTAGATGTGCTGTTGCCGAAACCAAGTTGGGATCTGGTTACCAATCAGGCCTTAAGTGATTCTTCGGGAGATAATGTAGATATTTTTCTGGAGTCTTCAGGTGGATTTGGTGGATCCATAAACACGTTCTTCAGTAAGAATGAAACAGTATTTTATAATGTGGAGGAAACCGATATTAACTTCTTTGATCCCAATATTTCTACAGCTCAGGTTGTAGCTGCCATAGATGGGCTTGAGGCCTTATCTTCCATAGTAGTTACTAATTCTGCAGCGAATCCATCAGTTATTAACTTTCCTATCGTCGCTAACATTCGTGGAAAGGATGTGTATGCTGTGATAGGATTTTCCAATGTAGCCGGAAGCACATGGGGTTATAGAAAGGTATCAGAAGATGCTGGTAACTAATTGTCTGTTAGCCAAGGACCATGACTTCGGGTAAAATATAATTTTATGCTAAAGCGACTTCCCACAATTAATCTACGGTGGTTCTTCTGGGGAGTCGTTTTTCTTTTACATCTTGTCTTCTTCTTCATCCAGCAAGATCAGCAAGGGTATTATCTACCAGACTCCTATGAGTATGCAAAGGAAGCCTATAACCTCATAGATCACGGCGTCTTGTATTGCGGAGAATTGGATGATTCTATCAACTTTGATTTTTTTACCAAGAGAGCTCCTGTCTATCCGGTCTTATTAGCGTTTTGTGTGCAGCTTTTTGGGAATGAACTTGCCGTTATAGGCTTTCAAATAATATTGAGTCTGCTCAATATTTTGCTAGTGATACAACTCCTGAAGCTACTAGGGATTTCTTACCGTTATAGGCTCACCTTCTTTTTCCTCTTACTGTATCCAGCTCAGTTTATGTTCGTGAACTGGGTCATGGCTGAAATACTGTTTCAAAGCTGCCTACTACTTATGCTGACCTCAGTTATTAAGTGGCAGAAAACCGAAAACCAGAGTTGGTTATGGACCTACCTTCTGGCATTTGTACTAGGGATATTTACCAAGCCTATTTTATATCTCTTTATTTTTCCTTCAGCTGCAGGCCTGCTCTATTTGGGCTGGCCCAGGCTTAGGCTAGCCTTAATTGGTAGTGTGGTAGTTCCTTTCTTCCTTGTAGGTGGGTTTATGCAGTGGAATTATATGAGAACGGGCTTTTTTCATTTCTCTTCCATCCAGAACTTGACCCTTCTTCACCATACTACCTACCGAACGCTTATGTCCAGTCAGGGACCTGAAAAAGCGGAGGACATCATGTCCTTTATTCAGCTTACTGCGGCCCAAAAACAGTCTTATGGAGAAGAACAGGTTTATATTCAGAAGAGAATCTTGGCAGAAATAGGGAATGCGCCCATCACTTATGCATTCCTTCATATGGAAGGAATGCTAAGGTTCCTGTTGGACCCTGGACCCCAAGACATCCTTACTTTCTTAGGCTTAGAAGAGCAAACTGAAGGAAAATGGGGCAGCGAAGAAAACGGGGGATTCTGGGAGAGTGTTAAGGGTCTATCCCCATACAGTTTTCTACTTCTATTGCTAATTCTCATGGGGAACGTATTAAAAATGATAGGGATAGGACTATTCCTTCGCACGCCCAAAGTATCAAATATGCTCAAATGGATGCTGATAGGAATTCCCCTGTATATAGTCATGATGACAGGAGTGATTGGGAATGCCCGCTTCGCAGTAGGGGTCTTTCCTATTCTCATGCTTTGTGCCATTATTGGCTGGTCTTCTGTATACGCTAAGTGGAGAAATGCCTTTAGGCTAGGAGAAAAGTAGTTTCAGGTAGAAGGAAGGTTTGGATAAGTATTCTCTCACATCTACTTCCTCAAACATGCTGGTAAATAACTGTTGGATGGCCTGATTTCCGGCTGCCTTCCTGATCATATAGTCCAGAAGAAGGGGATACCTACCTAAACGCTGAAGTTTATGGCTTAGGGCTAGTTCAGCGCCTATCTTATTGAAAAGCTTTTGGTCATAAGTATGCATGTAGTTACCATCAAACTGATGATGATTAAAGCATGCTAGCGCCTGCTCGGCAGCCAACCTTCCACTAATGATGGCATTTGCAATGCCTTCCCCGGTGAAAGGATCTATCAGGCCTGCAGCATCTCCAGTCATGAGGTAGTGATCCCCTGATACCTTCCTTCTCAAAGATCCAAATGGAAGAGAAAATCCTTTAGGGCTTTCCAGTGGTTCAGCCTGTTGGAATCTGTTCCGGATAGAAGGATGTTTTAGAAATCGGGTGAATATCTGGGAAAGAGACTCTTTCCGCTTTTTAGCATCTGTGCTGAGCATCCCTATACCAACATTGACCTTCCCATCTCCCAAGGGGAATATCCATGCATAGCCCGGAAGAACGGACCTTAGGTAATGCAATTCCAGGTAGCCATGCTCCTGACAGTCAGAAACGCCCCGGAAGTACTGTCTAAGTCCAATACTCAGATGTTTTGGAGCTGATTTGAAGGGATATTTCTCTCTGGCCAGAATAGAGGTAGCTCCGCTGGCGTCGATCAGAAGTTTGGTTTCAATAGAACCAGTATTTGTATCCAACTCCCATCCTTGAGTAATCTTATTGACTTGAGTTAGTCTGCATTCTTCTTGTATGAGAATAGACTTCTGCTCTTTTACAGCAGAGAATAAGAGATGGTCAAAGACTTCCCTTTCCATGACAAAGGAAGGACTATCAGCAGACTGATAGCTGGGAGTTTGTTTGTAGGGGACATCCAGTACCCTTGCAGAGGGAGAAAAGAACCGAATTCCCCAGGAGGGGGAGGCGGTAGGTATGGGTAGCACCCTTTTTTTGAAATCGGGGATCAGCCTATTCAGTTCTGAAAAGACTTTGCCACTTAGGGCATCTCCACAAATCTTATCTCTTGGGAAGCGTGCCTGATCAATTAGGAGCACCTTTAAGCCAGAATCAGCTAGAGAGAGTGCAGCGGATGTTCCAGCTGGCCCTGCACCTATGATGGTTATGTCTGTTTGAAGTGTTTGTATGGTCTATAGATTGTGTTCCCACACCCAGGCGTCTATTCCATAGTCTCCTTCCAGGCTGAGTTCTCTGTTGCGTGCGGCCTGTTTCGTATCATACCCTCCGGCAGTCAGTCGAAATTTTCCCTTGTAACGCATGATGCTGGCGGTAACTCCTTTGCCCGCGAACTCCTTCACCCTGTTGGTCGCATTTTCCTGCGTGGCAAAGCTTCCCACCACTACCAGAAAGGGCTTAAGAGGCCTTCCCATATTGATGTTTGCTGGCTTAGGAGACTCATCCTTTATTTTGATGACAGGCTGTTCCTCAAACTCATCATCCCTACTATCACTAAAGTCATTGTCTGCGAATGCCATATCCTGGACCTCATCATCTTCTTCAAAGCTCTCTTGAACATCAGGTAAGAATGAAGCCATATCCTGAATAGAGTCAGAAATATCCTGAAAGATAAGACTGTTTTTGACAGGGGCTACCTTTCTGGTTAAAAAATCCACATCACTTCCTTTTTCTTCCCTGGGAGGTATGGGAAGTCTTGGACCTTGCGCTACACTTCTGGCAGCTACAGGCTGCTGATAGTAGGTATCTTCATATACCATGATGGAACCCGTATAGCATGCCACCCATAAATAGCGGGTAACAGGGTCTATACATATGCCCACGGGATTTTCACGGGTATCAGCTACTGAGAGTACTTTCATTTCTCTCGTGCTGATTTTGGAAAGGGTATTAGAGAAATAGTTAACTACATACAGAAATTCTCCGCTCTGGCTTAAAGCCATGCTTCTGGGAGCCCTACCGGTATATATTTTCTTAATTACTTCTCTGGAGGATAAGTCTATCTTGGCCACTTTACCTTCCCCATTTAAACTGGCATAAAGGTACTTTCCATCCGGGGAGGTAATCAGATGCCTGGGGTTCCCTCCTACTTTCCGAATTTTACTGACGGAAAAGTCAGTCAGGCTTACTACGGCTATATCTTCAAGTCCCATAACAGCTACATAGGCATAGCGGGACTTCAGATCGAAGGAAATCCCTCTGGGATATCTTCCTACATATACTCTTTTGACTTCTTCTTCCTTCTGGAGGTCTATGATGCTGACCCTACCCTCACACCAATTAGATACCAGAAGGTATTTTCCATCCGGGGAGGTAGCCAGGTATTTAGGGGTTGCCCCTACTTTATAAATCTCATCTATCTTTAAGTTTCTACGATTGATTTTGTAGACAAAACTGGGATCATAAGAAGAAGAGGTGGAACAATCATCAGAGCCAGGATTATCAAACTCCGGCCCTTCCATGCTGAAGTTACTGACGTACACATACTCATTATCTACACTGACAGCAGCCTCTACAGGGGATCCTTTTAATAAGTCGGGGTATTCCTCAAAACCATGGTCTGCAGGTCTTACCTGGTCTGATATGGTTTTTTGAAGGGCCAAAT
>JBCBKZ010000206.1:0-5727 GCA_038520955.1 Bacteroidota bacterium
GTAAGTGATCAAACAAAGTCGAACTATTGGCTAATGTGTGATCCTTTCTTGATCATTCTTTAACAAAACCATCATCCTAAGTAATGGAACCTCTTCAAGGTTCAATCACAAAGTGATTGCATTATTATTAGCTTCAATAGGTTTTAAATTTGACCCCGAGGGGAGTCAAACAAAGTATAAGCCTGTAAAATAGACTATACCTAGGTAAAAACTCACAACGCAAAGGCCACATACTGATCGCCGGAGTGCATCCCTATTTTTCCACCTCCGGCGGCTATGACTACATATTGCTTCCCATCTACTGAGTAAGTAGCCGGTGTAGCAAAACCAGGCGCTTCTAACTGATACTCAAAAAGCACCTCTCCGGTATTCTTATCAAAAGCCCTGAATTTGGAATCCTTAGTGGCAGCTATGAAAACAAGTCCTCCAGCTGTTACCACAGGCCCGCCGTAGTTTTCTGTTCCCGTAGGAGGAATTCCCTGTTCGGTAAGTTCCTCATATTCTCCCAGGGTTACTTTCCACGAAAGCTCTCCTGTGTTCAGGTTGATAGCATTCAAGGTGCCCCAGGGAGGACTGATGGCAGGATAGCCATCCGGTGCCTGGAAGCGCTGATACCCATTCATGAAATAAGGATAAGACCATCCGTCTCTCTTTCCCTTTTGATTGAGCACACTTTCGGCAGGGATTTTCTCATTAGACTTGGTCAAGAAAGCTGTAATGGCTTTTCTTTCGTCTTCCTCCAAATGGCCAAAGGAAGGCATCATCCCTTTCCCGGTAGATAAGGTTTGGAGAATCTGTGATTTGCTAAGTCTGCTACTCACGTCTGCCAGAGAAGGTACGGTGAAAATGGAAGCCCCTTTGAGGTCTTTTCCATGACAGCTCATACAATGGACTTGGTAAAGGCTTTCTCCCACGGTAGCCATGAGTCCGTCAGATTCTGGAGAATAGGGCACCATTTGCAGGATCCAGGCCATTTCACTAGCATTCACGATGAGGTTACCAGTTTCAGGATCAAAGGCAGCTCCCCCCCATTCTCCTCCACCATCAAAGCCAGGGAAAACAAAGGTTCCTTCCTCAGAGGGTGGGATATAAGGAGAGCCTTTCAGGCTATTGGCCCAAATAGCTTTGGCATACTCGAAGTTTTCTTCTGTCAGGTTATTTAGGTCTTTCTCTTCTATGGTGTGTCGTGAGAAAGGGGCCGGCTTAGTAGGAATAGGCTGTGTAGGAGAGGCCTGTTCTCCATTCAGGCGGGAAGCGGCTACAGGAACTTCTTCGATTGGGAAAAGCGGTTTTCCCGTTTCTCTATCAAGGAGAAAAATCAAGGCAGACTTAGCTATCTGGGCTACAGCATCTATCTTCTTCCCGTCATGTACTACTGTTACCAGATTAGGAGGAGCAGGTAAATCTCTGTCCCATAGGTCATGGTGGACCGTTTGGTAGTGCCAAATTCTTTCTCCTGTATGTGCATTGAGCGCGATGATACAATTCGCGAAGAGATTATCTCCATGTCTGTCTCCGCCATAAAAGTCATAGGCGGCTGATCCAGTAGGGACAAATACCATCCCTCTTTCCTTATCCAGGCTCATCCCACTCCATGCATTGGCGCCCCCTATACGTTTCCAGGCATCTTCAGGCCATGTATCATAGCCGAACTGTCCTGGCTGAGGAACGGTATGGAAAATCCACTCTACCTCACCTGTACGTACATTAAAGGCACGTATATGTCCAGGAGCTGCACCCGTGCTTTCTGATACCCTGGAGCCCAAAATGAGGAGGTCCTCAAATACCACTCCGGGAGAATTAGAAACAATGAATAAATCATCAACATCTCTATCCAGTCCCTTATGTAGATCTGCTTTTCCATTCTCTCCAAAGGCTGTATCAGGTTTTCCGGTCTTAGCATCTACTGAGTAGAGAAAGGAACCCGCCGTAAACAGGATTCGGCTCTCTCCTCCACTTTCCCAATACGCCATCCCTCTATTCACGCCCATCCCAAACTGATCATACTGACCTCCAAAGGGATCAAACTTCCAGATCTCTTCACCCGTAGCTGCATTCAGTGCAAAAAACTTCAGTACAGGCGTACTCCCATACAGCACTCCGTCTATGATGAGGGGATTGCACTGGATTTGGGAACGACCATCAGGATCAGTATCCCCTGCCTCATACCTCCAGGCTACTTTGAGGTTTTGGACGTTGTCAGCATTTATCTGAGTAAGAATAGAATACTGATTACTTTCAGTCCCACCTTGATAGGCCGACCAGTCGGTATTATTCTGAACTGATGGACTACAACCCATGACGCAAACAGCGATTCCAACAAAAATAAATATTCGTATAAGGGACATGCTTTTTCTTGTATTAGCAGCTACTTTTAAGAGAGAGGGAGTAAAAGGCAATTTCTCCCCACTTCTTCACATTTTTTTGATCATTAAGAGGCGTTTCCCATTCTCTTCTAAAAAAAATTCAAAAAGTACTTGACTCTCCCCTTACGTCATAGCCTACCTTTGTATCATCAATGAGTTAGCGCATGGAAATCAAACACTATAGTGTGAAAGAAGTATCCAGCTTATCAGGGGTGACAGTCCGGACCCTGCACCATTATGATAAGATAGGTTTACTTACCCCCAAGAGAAGGGCAGAATCTGGTTACCGATATTATGGGGAAGAGGAGCTCCTACGTTTGCAACAAATTCTCTTTTATAAGGAACTGGGATTCCCCCTCAAGGAAATAAGTGAGGTGCTGGATGATCCGGACTTCGATCTGCTGACAGCCCTTGAAAGCCACCGGAAGGCTTTGGAGGAAAGACAGGAACGCATTTCCACTTTGCTGAAAACCATTGATTACACCATTTCAGAATTTCAACAAGAAAAGATCATGAAAGATCCAAAGAAACTATATGAAGGCTTACCCAAAGAATTTGGGACTACCTACAGGGATGAAGCCATAGATAAATGGGGCAAAGAAACCATAGTGCATGCTGAGCAAGAACTGCTTAAGCTACGTCAGGAAGACTTCCGTAAGCTGAAGGAAGAACTGGATGAGGTAAATGCCAAACTCTTTGAGCTGAAAGAAACTGACGTGGAAAGTGAGGAAGTACAAGCTCTCATCACACGACATTATGCTGTTATCAGAGCCTATTGGGGAACTTCTCAAAAAGAGGATTCTCAGGCAGAGGCCTATGCCGGATTAGGGACGCTCTATGTGAATGATGACAGGTACACTAGCGTAAATGGCGAAGCCCAACCAGAGTTTGCACGCTTTCTGGAGAAGGCAATGAAGTACTTTGCTGACACACGCCTGAAATAAAAGATCCATGAGTAATGTTTGACATCCTTCGGGGTCATGGCACGTATCTGCTGGAACTATAATAGTGCGATCTCTTTTAGATCGAAATACCAGAACCTTGAAGAGGTTCCATTATGTAGATTCACAGTCAGTTAAAAGAATGATCCAGAATGGATCACACTTTTAGTACCGTATAGAATTCTTAGCCGAATAACTAAGAATACGTATAGTTTTCATGTATCTTCCAGAGAAGATTTAAACTGGAGATATGAAGACAGTACACATCCTCAATGGGGATAGCATCAAGGACATTTTTGCGGAGCAGGGTATAGAAGGGGACCTCATCATCTGGCGGGAAGCGCTATGTGAGGGCCCCACTACCATAGAAGTAGGAAGTGAGGCCTTTCTTCAGACCAGGGCAGCCTTTTTTCAGTCCCATTTTGAGGTAAGCCAGAAAGGATACCTAGCTAAGACCCAGGAAGAATTCAGCAAACTGAAAGGATTGGGTCAATATGATGAAATCACCCTATGGTTTGAATATGACCTGTTTTGCCAAATCAATTTACTGGCGGCCTGTTCCTATCTTCATCTCCACCCTCATCCTAATAGTAAGATAAATTTAGTGTGCCTGGGAGAGCACCCTTCCAGTGAAGGTATGATCGCACTAGGAGAAATTGATCCTTCCTACTATCCAGAATTATATGAGAATAGAATTGAGCTAAGTCAGGAAGACCTAGCTTATGCATACCAGCTTTGGGTAGCCTATAATGGTCATTCTCATAAAGAACTGGAAAAGCTGATAGCTAATCCTACAGCAGCTTTCCCTTATATCCAGGTAGCTATCCAAGAACACTTCAAAAGATTTCCGGATAAGGAAACTGGCTTGAATAAGGTTGAGAAAAGCATACTTAAGCTAGCCGATCAGGAATTCACAAGTACGCACAAACTGGTGGGCCAAATGCTGAGAAACGATCGGCTATATGGTGCTGGAGATATGAGTTACTTTGCCTATATGGGCAGGCTTAAAGGATTCCTCTCTTCGGAGGAACCTACCAAGTTGACAGAAGATGCAAAGGCCATTCTCCAAGGAGATAAAAGAGAAAATCTGCATGCTCAAAGCCCACTCAAATTCGGAGGCTCCCGAACTGATCAATTTTTCTGGTCAGAGGAAGAAGGAACACTAACTACAGCCGGTGTTTAATCAAACTTTTCTTCGTATCCACTTTTTTCCAGGAAAGCAGTAAAGTCTGACGTTTCAAGGTATTCCTTAATGGCGGCTTTTTTATCAGTTGCATTCTCGTAGAAGTGCTCTACCACTTTGTATCCTACATAGTAGCCTAAGTCTGCGGGTCTTCCATTTGCTTCTGGAGAGCCAGAATACAGCCAGTCTCCATAACTGCTATTGTTCATATCCACCTTAAACTCCTCCCAGATTTCTTCTTCCAGAGAATCTGCATAGGCATGTATATGCTCATTGATAAACTTCCCATCCAACAATAAGGCCGTTATAAAATCAGCTCCGCCTTCTATCATGCATTGTTTTAGGAGGCTGGGATTGTTGCCAAGGTCCTGATTAATGTAGAATTGCTGTACGTGCACAGCTTCATGGACCACTATGCTGGTCAGGTAGCTCCTTTCCTGGGTTACCTGCTGATGCCAATTACTAAGACCTGCCGTGGAAGTAGTGGGATTCTTGGAAAACATCTCTACTGCTATCAAGACTCCTTCCTGAGAAATTTTTCCTCCTGCCTCCATAGCCCCTACGAGGAAGTAAACGTCAGGGAATATCATATCAGGAAATAGTTCCTGAAATTCCTTGAAGAGGAGTAAACTTTCCTGTTCTATATCTGAAAGGTCAATCGTATTGGGTCGGATATCCCGGTAGTAGGCTAAATAATTGGTAGATATCAGGTTTGCTGCCAGGCTTCGAGCTGTAGTTGGTTTTTTCTCTACGTAAGCCTTAAGGCCTTTTGATCCTTCATTTATATACTCCCTTCTAATCATATCCTCTGTAAAAACGGGGGCATTATCAAAGACATCCCAGAAAAGATCTACATCAGAGGTGAAGAAAGATACATCCTCAATGCGGGTGCTATACCCATTAGCCTGGTCATTGGGGCCCGAGGGCGTATCCGAAGAATCACATCCCATAAGCCCCAGCAGCGCCAGGAGAATAAGTAGGTTCGTTTTCATGTAGGTTAGTGCATTTATCCAGCCCATCTATAAGACGAATTCGATCAACGACACGCTGCCTTATCCCAACGAATCAGAAAATTTCTCAACTCATCTTATTTTCCTGGCAGTATTTATGAACATGTTAGAATTTCCGCAATTCTTTCCTCTTTTGAAAAGGACTAAGTGAGAAATTTACGGAATAGGACTAGTTTTTGATATTCACATGCTCGCCATAAACTAATGCCTAAGCGTGGTAACTAATG
>JBCBKZ010000206.1:5737-8170 GCA_038520955.1 Bacteroidota bacterium
ATGCAGAGAAAGTCTTTTTGTCTTAGCCTATTGATCTTCATTCTTTCTTCTTTTGCTTTCAGCCAATCTGAAATAGAGGTTTGTGGAGAAGAATATCTGATTTATGTAGAAATCCCTGATGAAGATACCATCAGGTTGGTCAGTGAACCAGATTTGTATCCTGGGGGCTGGGATAGCTTATCCAGCATCCACTTTTGGCGGGAGGCCATGCATACTCCTCCTACCAAAAGCCTGGTTAGCAGAGCCAAAGACAGGAAAATACTGGGCAGCATTCCTTACAGCATTTATCGAAAAAAGAGATACCGCAGCCAGAGGAGAAGTTTCAGAGATAGCCTAAAGGTGGCTTGGGAGATTCCAGATGAGGAATCTATCTACATTACCCAGGGGAGAGCCCACTATTACCTCATAGAAGATGTACTGCCGCAGATAGATCAGTCCATTCCTATCTTTCTGGAAGAAGGAGTAGATCCCTGGTATGCTCAGGCTATCTTGTTGATAGAAAGCCCTGGAAAGGTGAGGAGATCAAGAGCCGGTGCCTACGGCCCATACCAACTGATGAAAACAGTGGGGAGACAATTTGGGCTTAACATCAATCGGGAAATAGATGAGCGCGCCGACTTATCCAAATCTGCCAGGGCCACTGCCAGATTCATACGGGAAGTGGTCATCCCCAATACCATCCGCCTGGTAGAAAGAAGGAATCTTCCCTATGTAGAGGAAGACCTCTGGTTCAAATTACTGGTCCTGCATGTATACCACGCGGGCGCGGGCAATGTCTCCGGAGCACTACGAAAAATTCCTACCCGCCTAAAGGGAAAAGATCTCATTATTAGGTTATGGAAGACCAAAAGCAGACGCTTTAGGAATGCCTCTCAGAATTATTCACAAATCGTACTGGCGGCTAAATTTGAGCTGGAAGAACTCATCTATGAAAAGGAAGGAAAGCTGATATCTCCCTACTTTTTCCAATCCTACTAAAACAATCACCAAACAAGCACAACATATTACCATATAATAATTTTTACGCTTCTTACTATTCCAATATGTGTACATTTATCTTAAATCAGCTCATCTCGGAGTCGCAATGCAAAAAGATAAATATATACATGTATCTGGAAATACCTGTTTGAAAAAGCGGGTCCTCGTCATGTGTGTATTGATTTTGTCTGCACTACCAGCCTTCTTTCTACTTACTTCTTTCAGGGATGTTGAAACCGAAATTTTTGCGGAGAATATACCTGTCTACAAAGAAGAAGCAGTAGAAATGGTGAATCATTTTTCCTTTACCGTTTACTCTAATGATAGTGTGGGGAGCCTGATAACCAGCATGCACGGTTATCATCCGCATATTGACGTTACGGTCTACGGAAATGGATTTGACCCACAGGTCAGTTATTTTGATATAGGAAATGAAGTTCTTCCTGAAGAGGGCGTACTTCCTGTTTATGAGGCTTCACTGGAGGAATATGCTTCCTGCTCACATGTACTAACTGACAAAAAATTGTACAATGAGGAATGGTCAGAACTTCCCCAGATAAAATTCTGGAGAAGAATCATGAACATGCCGGGAGACTCCTGCCTGATTAACATTTCCAGTAACAGAAGAATAGTCCATAAAATGCCCATAAAAGAATGGGAACAGATGGGCGAACAAGGAAAAGAATTCTTCAGAGACAGTATGTCTACTGCCTTATCTCTCCGCCCGGAAGAAGGTCTTTACATCACTGCCGGAAAGAGGTACTACTACAATTTCAAGAAGGTATTACCTATGGTTAGCCGAGGCGTAGAGCTTTTTGGCGCCTATGAGGTGGATCCATGGTTTGCTCAGGCTATTCTCCTAATAGAAAGTCCAGGCAAGATGGCCTACTCTCCTGTAGGTGCTTACGGGCATTTCCAGCTCATGGAGAATGTAGCCAGACAGTATGGGCTCATAGTCAATGACAGCATAGATGAGCGAGCTGATTTTGAAAAAGCCGCTTATGGAGCTTCTATGCTAATCAAGCACTCATGCATTCCGGAAACAAAAACACTTCTTAGAAGAAGAAACATCTCCTTTAATGAGCGAGACACATGGTTCAGGTTGTTGGTCCTGCACGTATACCATGCAGGCGCAGGAAATGTAGGTGGCGTACTGGATCAGATCAGCACCAAAGAAGGAGGCATCAGGTTTATGCAAGAAGTATGGCAAACTGAGTACAAAGGCTTTAAGAATGCTTCTCAGAATTACTCTCAGATCGCATTGGCTTCTTTACTGAGACTAGATGAGATCCTAATAAATGGCGGTAAAAACAATTGTTATTCCGTAGAGCCCGCTTTGGCTTACGCTCCATAAAAGCATATACACCCACATTCTTACACCCCATCTTTTTATCCAAATTCAATTTTTAAGGCTAATTCATAAGAAATAGGGCGGTTTCTGTGCATCTTTTTGCT
>JBCBKZ010000207.1:0-8154 GCA_038520955.1 Bacteroidota bacterium
GTAATCTTTCTTGTTGTTCAATCAAGGCCACAGGATTATAAGAGTCAAAGATGACCTGCTGAGAATACCCACCATAGACAGACTGATTTTCATCAAATACAGGCATGGTTGGATTCGCAATGAGGGCATATTTGTATACCTGTGGGTTAGCTTCTGCAGCATTTCTTTGGCTGATAGCTAGGTTCATGGAAAGCTGTAGCTTATCATTGAGAGCTTTGTGAGAGATATTGAGTCGGCCACCGGATTGCTTGTAGCCGGAGGTCTTGATGATACCTTCCACATCTCTATGGTGTAGGCCTACCTTAACGCTGGTCTGTTTAAACTGGTGGCTGACGGATAGATGATGAGCCTGGCTGATAGCGTTCTGAGTGATTTCTGATATCCAGTCCGTATCATCCCCAAAATCAAAGCCCGATGTACCCCTGAACTCATCTGCACCCAGAGATTCCAGCTTACGTACATTATTCTCTGAACTTAGGTAAGCTTGATAGCGGACTTTTGTTGCACCAGAATCAGGTAGGTGTGTTCGGATTTCAATGACTCCCTGGCTACCTCTCAGCCCATACTTGGCAGAGCTTCCCACATCCCTCAGTACCTGAATGGAGGCTATGTCCAGGGGATCCAGGTTCAGGACATCTGTTTCTGGAATCCCATTAATGACGATGAGGGGACTTGTCCTGCTATTCCCAAAGCTATTGTATCCTCTCAGCCTAAGATCAAAATTTCCGTTAGGGCCTGAACCTGGTCTGGAAATCATTAGGCCAGGTACCATCCCCTGAAGAAGAGAGAAGGTGTTATACCTATTCCCTTGAAGGAAGTCTTCCTCTGTAAGGGTAGTTTGAGCTCTGGTATTACTATATGGGGAGATCCGCCTATCATTCCACCAGATGCTGTCAGGTTTTTCATATACAGGCAGGTAGGTCGTGTCAGTAAGTGTTGTATCCTGCGGAACAGTAGAATTCTCCTGAGCTACTACAGTCAGAATAATGCCACTGAATATGATGGCCAGAATGACTTTGGGTAGGTAGTTACACATAAGCAGGCTTATAAGTAGTCGTCTTCTTCTACAATATAGGAAGCTTCTTATTTATGTACAGAGGAATTTACCCTCCTGAGAGGGGCATTGAGCAGTAGGGGCGAAAAATTTTTCGCCCACGCCATTTATCAATTACCCATAATGCCCAATAAACTCCGTTCCGTGTAAGTGGACAAAGTCATTCAGTTTCACCAGTTGCCAGCCTCTTTTTCCGTAATGAAGCTGAGTGATGGAAGTATTATGAATGACGGTTTGGAAGGCCATATCTGCTCCCGCATCCAGAATTTTTCTTATAATACATCTGATGGTCATTCCATGCGAGAATAGGGCTATGCTAGGGTACTGTTCTGCTCTGGGGATCACAGACTTTTCCAGAAAAGCATGTGCACGTTCTTCTACATCCAGCAGAGATTCTCCTCCTGGAGGCTTAAAGTTTAGGGGATCCTTCGCTCTTTCTGCGAAAGCTTCCTTGGTATAGTAGTCTTTTCTAAGTTTTCCTTCCCACTCTCCCTGGCTGTGTTCTACCATCTCCTCCGTATATTCTATCTTATCTTCCGCATACCCAATTTCCTGGGAGGTAATACGGGCAGTATGGGCGGCTCTGACGGCTACGGAACTGATAATAAGGTCTGGTTGAAAGGCTTCTCCGGCTAGTCGCTTCCCTAATCTGAGGGCTTGGTCCTCTCCTCTGGGCGTAAGCTTGAGGTGATTGGACTGACCACCTATGATGTGGTTATCTACGTTTCCGGTACTTTCTGCGTGTCTGATCAGATAGAGGTCTATCATGCGCCAAAAGTAATACTCTTTTCCCTTCTCTCAGAATAATTTTATGCATTTATGAAAAGACTTTGGAATGGCCAAAAGCCTGCGTAATTTGGATTCTACATCTTTAGTTCATCATGAGAAGATGTCTCCTCTTGGGAGGAGATTAAGAGGTGGGTTCAGGATATATTTACCCACCCCTAGCCCCTCCAGGGAGGGGATTACTTCCAACTGACCCCATCACGTACATGGAAAGAAATAAGATTTTTCTGCTGGATGCTATGGCGCTACTCTACCGCGCCCACTTTGCCTTTATCAAGAATCCCCGAATTACCTCTAAAGGACTGAACACCTCCGCCGTCTTCGGATTTACCAACACTCTTCTGGAAATCCTGAATAAGGAAGATCCCTCCCATTTGGCTGTCGTATTTGATACTTCCGCTCCCACCTTCCGGCATATACAGTTCCCGGAGTATAAGGCTCAGCGTGAAGCTATGCCTGAGGATCTGTCAGCAGGTATTCCTTATGCCGTGAAGCTGCTAGAATGTCTGGACATCCCTGCGCTCAAACTGGATGGCTTTGAGGCAGATGATATTGTAGGGACCATAGCTACTCAGGCAGATCCCGCCAGTTGTGATGTATACATGGTAACGCCAGATAAGGATTATGCCCAGCTGGTGAAGGAGAATGTATTCCTCTATAAGCCAAGGTTTAAGGGAGGAGGATTTGACGTATTAGGCCCACCTGAGATCGTAGAAAAGTTTGGTTTACCGCCGGAGCAAATCATAGATTTTCTGGGACTTAAAGGTGATGCAGTAGATAATATTCCCGGTATTCCTAAAGTGGGAGATAAAACGGCTATTAGTCTGTTAGAGCAGTTTGGTTCAGTAGAAGCCATCGTGGAGCGTGCAGAGGAAATCACCAAAAAGAGTGTGCGTGAGTCTGTGATAGCCAACAAGGAACAAGGACTCCTTTCCAAGGATTTGGCTACCATCAAAATAGATGTGCCCATAGAATGGTCTATGGAGCGGCTGAAAGTAGGACACGCCAACCTAGATGAGCTACTCAAGCTGATGGGAGAACTGGAATTCAAAACCACAGCTAATCGTATTCTGAACTCCAAGCTAAATCCTATGAGGCCTGATCAGTCCAAGGATCTGTTTGGGAATGTGGTAGGAGAAGGGAATTTTGCCGCAGATGAGGCGGTGACCTTTAGTGCCAAAACCCTGGAAGATACGGAGCATAGCTATCATCATGTGAAGACAGTAGAAGAACAGGAAGCACTGATCAAGGCTATAGAGAAAGCCGGATTTTGCTGCTTTGACTCAGAAACTACTTCTCTGGATTCTATGCAGGCGGAACTGGTAGGACTGGCCTTTTCCATTAAGGCAGGTGAGGGATACTATGTGCCTACCCCAGCAGATCAGGCTCAGACCCAGGAGATAGTAGAGCGCTTTAAGGGGATATTAGAGAATCCTGCCATCCAGAAGATAGGCCAAAACCTGAAGTATGATATGCAGGTCATGCGTAACTATGGCTGCATGATTCAGGGAGAGCTATTCGATACCATGTTGGCGCATTATGTGAACAGGCCGGAAGCCAAGCATAATATGGATGACATGGCCAGAACCATGCTGAATTATTCTCCCGTTTCCATCACTACCCTCATAGGTAAGAAAGGGAAAAATCAGTTGAGTATGCGAGACATAGAGCCTGAAAAGGTGGTGGACTATGCCTCAGAAGATGCTGACATCACTTTGCAGCTCAAAGAGAAACTGGCTCCACTGGTGAAGGATAACTTCATCTTTGAAAAAATAGAGCAGCCCCTTATGCCTATTCTCTCGGACATGGAGTATGAAGGGGTAAAAGTAGATGAGAAAGCCTTAGGTGAGTATTCTGAAGAATTAGGAGAAAGAAGTGCCAAACTGGAAGAGCGGATATATGAGCAGGCAGAAGAGAAATTCAACATCAATTCTCCCAAACAGCTGGGGGTCATTCTTTTTGAGAAGCTGGAACTAGGGAAGGGGAGAAGTGCCAAAAAGACCAAAACAGGCCAGTACGTAACTAATGAGCAAGTGCTTTCTGATCTGGCCTATAAGCATGAGCTTCCGGCAGATATTTTGGCTTACAGAGGACTGAAAAAGCTGAAGTCTACCTATGTAGATGCCATTCCTAAACTGATCAATCCGAAGACGGGACGTGTACATACGACATTTTCACAGTCTGTGGCGGTAACAGGTCGTCTAAGTTCTATCAATCCTAATCTTCAGAACATTCCCATTAGAACACAGGATGGGCGGGAAGTGAGAAAAGGATTTATCCCAAGAGATGATGAACATGTTCTGCTGTCCGCGGACTATTCTCAGGTAGAGCTAAGAATTATGGCTGCCCTCAGTAAAGACCAGGCTATGATAGATGCCTTCCAGCAGGGATTGGATATACACAGAGCCTCAGCCGCCAGGGTATTCCACGTGAGTCCGGAAGAGGTGACCCCTGAGCAGCGTTCTGCCGCCAAGACGGTCAACTTTGGGATCATTTATGGGATTTCTGCCTTTGGCCTTAGCCAGAGAATGGATATTTCCAGAAAAGAGGCCAAGGACATCATAGATACCTACTTCTCTCAGTACGCACGCGTGAAGGCGTACATGGATGAAAGCATCACCTCTGCCAAGAAGACGGGCTATGCAGAGACCTACTTCGGGCGTAAGCGCTACCTGACGGACATTAACTCCCGTAATGGTACCATACGTGCCAATGCAGAGCGTAATGCCATCAACTCCCCCATCCAAGGAACGGCGGCAGACATCATCAAGCTGGCCATGATCGCTATCCATAAGGAGATGACTGAGAAGCAACTCAAGTCAAAGATGATTCTCCAGGTGCATGATGAACTGGTGTTTGATGTGTATAAGCCTGAGCAAGAAGTGGTGGAAGAACTAGTAAGGAGGAATATGCTAGGCGTAGTGGACATGGAAGTGCCCATGGAAGTAGAAGTAGGTACCGGACAAACCTGGCTGGAAGCGCACTAATTAGTTAGCGCCTCTTTTTCCCATCTGGGGAGCTGGGTGATCACACTGATTCCCAGGAGAAAGAGGATGTTCATGGGATACTGGATCAGCACGATCTGACTGTAATTGGCTACGATCATCCCAAAAATGACCAGAAGGTAAGCGGAATAAAAGTATCTGTTAGGAGAGTGTTTTTGACTGAAGTAGCGTTCTATGCCTACTTTCAGGCTCACAAATAGCATGGAACAGTAGATAAATAAACCTATCCATCCTGTTTCAAGTGCCACCAAGGCATACCCGTTTTCAGGAAGAACCTTCTGAGAAAGCAGTTCTGAAGTTCTCCTCTCCCAATAGGCTGTTTTGCCCATCCCATTCCCAAAGGGGTGGTTTTTAATGAAAGGCTGAATGTAGGTATGCTGTTCTATGAGGACCTCGTAGTTATTTGCCTTAACGCCTTTTAGGGTATGTCTGATTCTTTGGTTGAGCTCCGTACCTGGAAACAGGAATAAAAATATGATGCCAATGGTCCCTACAGTACTGGCCGCTACTATGCTTCTTTTTCTCAAACTCAGGAAAGTATGAAAGAATATGCCCACAGGAATGATGATAAGAGCGGTTCGTGTCCCACTGAATACCATGGCACAAAGCATGGGAATAGTGGCTAAGGCTAGCAGAACTTTCTGTTTCAGTTCCATCCTCCCTTCTACAATCAACACATAGCAAAACAGACTCATGATGCTCATCAAAATCCCAAAAACGGAAGGATCATGCAGGATAGAGCATACCCGTAATTTTCCGGTATCAAATAGCAAAGCATAGTTGCTTTCTTCTCCATATAGCCACCTGTATTCATGTGGGAGTAATCCAAAGAAATGCTGGTAAAGGCCATAACAGGCACATAAGAAGGAGATAAGAATGATGGAGATGGTCAGATGTTGGAGAAGTTGAAGTTGTTGAATACTTCTGCTTAGGAGAAAGTAGAGCAGGAGAATGACACTTAACTCTCTAAAGGCAAAGAACAGGAAATCACTTTTCGGGAGAAAAGGATTGAGAAACAGCAGGCAGGTGTAGAGAATCCAGACTCCCAGGATGAAACTGACAGGTCCTATTCTCCCTAGTTTTAGCGGAACCTTCTGGACGATCAGGCCCAGTAATAAAGTGCCAGCCAGCAAATCTATGGCGAGTTCCCAATGGATACCGGGGATGAATTTTTTAAGCGGAATGATGATGAAAAAGGATAATACCAGGAGATTAATCCCAAAAGGAAGATGAAAGAGACTCAGTGCGAGGGTAGGTAAGAGAATAACCCCTGCAAAAAAGATGAGTCCTGTACGTAATCCCTGCGTTCCAAAGATGTAGGAAACTACCAAGGCTACAAAACAGAGCAACAAGTAGCCCACCGGATTATTGAGCTTCTCCACAATCAGTCGCTGTTTCAGCCACTTTTTGAGGATGCTCTTGGAGGATTTAATGGGTTGATCTGCTTTTTCCATGATTAAAACCAGACTATTTTCAGAAAGAAACCCAGACAAATCATGCCACAGAATGATAACACGAGAATCATGTGTATTTTCTCGTTGTGGGAAAGTCCCAATTCATTCAGGTATTTATGGATGTGTCTAAGCATGAAAGAATGTTCTTTTCCTTCGGCTGGCTAAAAATTAGGGATAAGACTCTTTGTCCTGTTTAGTTGATGTAGGGAACTGGTCGGTTAGATGCTTAAACTTAGGGAATGCACTTCCCCATTCACAGTCCCTTTGATGGAGAGGGAGAATTCTCTAGCCGAATCGCTATTATTGCTTATTGATCAGAAAATGAATTTACACTCATATTTTCGCGATGGAATATCCTGTCTTATAAACATCTGCTTATTGCTAAGTATGATGGTAATTCTGGGTGGGTGTGCTGAAGAATCTTGTACTGGTATAGTGTGTGAGAATGGAGGTGTTTGTGAAGACGGAGACTGTCAGTGTCCGGAAGGCTTCTTTGGAGCTAACTGCGAAGTCGCATTGGATCCCTGTTTGAATCAGGAATGTGGGAATGGAAGATGTGAGAAAACTACTAACAATGAAGCCGTGTGTATATGTGATGAGGGCTATGAAGGTGCTAGTTGTGATGTGAGTTGGTCTACCAGGTTTTTAGGAGATTGGGTGGCAGTGGAAAGCTGTAATTCCATGTCTATGACTTTTGCTGCTCCCATAGTAGATGGTCCTCGTTTCCAGCGTTTTACCATTGAGAATTTTCATAATGCCATCAGTCCTACCTCCGGTGCCAAGGTCGTAGCTACCTTACTTTCGCCTACCAGTTTTGAGATTCAACCTCAGTTTATGGAATTTGGAAGAGTGAGTGGGCAGGGGATTTTTAGGCAAGATGACCAGCAGATAATTATTAGCTATGAGATTGCTACTCCCTCAGATACCCTTGATTGTGTAGCTACCTTTTCCAGACCTTAGTGTTCCAATGTTAATTCCTGGGTAAGTTTTCGACCAGGGAAAAATTCATCAGAGAAATCCATTTAACCTATCTTCCCGGCTTTTCAGTCTGCTTTCATTGCTAATGGCCTATTTAGCTGATAGACAAATACTCTCTCTACCTATCTTTGAAACAAATAGGGAACATTTGTTCCAGGGTTCGGACAATAATTTGCTAATATAATTAATGGTTCGGGCGAGGTAACAGTATGAAGGAGCACAAGTATGCATTCAGGTTTTTTGTGATTCTCACAGACATAATTCTGGCAGATTTATGTCTAAAACTCGCCTATATTCTGAAATTCGGGCAGGAAACGCCCGTGGAAGATTATTACTTTTCTTTCTTCTATGTCTTCATTGTCAGTTGGGTAGCTTCAGGCTTACTCTGCAATATCTACAGAGCTTCCCGCATATTTGATTTCAAGCGCTTTCTGAATAATCTATTCTTTGTATTGTGCTTCCACATACTGGTAGTAGGGATTTACATAGTGAACCTGAAAGGGTATAATTTCTCCAGACTTCAGATTTTATCCAGTTACGGATTTCTGTTGTCATTTGTGATTCTATTCAGGTTTTTACTCTCAGCCGCCTTCCAGTATTACAAAGGAATAAGTTATTATATCCGTAAAATTGTCATTGTAGGTGGAGGTAAGTCGGCAGAAGACCTATTTGGTTACTTCTCTAAGCAGGACACCAATGTGTATAGGTTCATGGAGGAGGTTTCATCCGGTCTGATGGAAGAAGCCTATGAGGATGAAGTTTCCAGTAGGCTGGAAGAACTACAGGAATTTTGCCTGAGGGAACAAGTAAATGAGATATACTTTTCTCTTCCTTTAACTTCTACCGACTTGATTGAGGAGATTACTCGTTTCACGGA
>JBCBKZ010000208.1:0-8136 GCA_038520955.1 Bacteroidota bacterium
GGTAGACTACTATCTCATTAATCCTGATGCGACATTTATTCCTCCTGCTGAATTTGCTGCCATTCCTCCTCAACATCTGACTGTAGGAGAATCATATACCTTTGATTTTTATGTGGGTGGGAAAGATCCTGTCTTAAGTGTAGCTGAGGGATCTTTACCAGCAGGCGTCCAATTATCTAATAATGACCTTATGGGAACCCCGACGGAGGCAGGTACTTATGAAGTAACCCTCGAGTTGGAAGGTGATTCTCCCATTGAGCGAAAAGTAACACTATTTGTACATGAGGATAATCTGGCTACTTCTGCTTCTTCCATTATCACACCTGAAAATTCTTCGGGAAATAGTAGTCGTTTGAATGATGGACTGATTGCAGGTCATTCCTCCTTTTACCAAAGCGGTTCGCCAAAGCCCGAGGCGAGAGATTGGATCCCGGAATTTAATGATACCTATATGAGCGCGCCTTTTGATGAGCCAGAGGAGATGCCCGTGGGGTATATGTGGAATGAAAACCAGGACATCTCCACCCTTGTGGTATACATGGGAGCTGGCTTCTCAAAAAGTGGATGGTTCAAAGAACTCAGAGTAGAATACCTGAATGATACTGGAGAATGGGAGGAGGTAGAAGACGTAAATATTACCCCAGATCTGGTGGGAGAGCCGAACTTATTTACCAAGCCTGAGTATGTGCCCTATCAGTTGAGCTTTTCTGCTGTAAATACCAAAGGGATCAGAATCATGGGTATCCCCGGCGGAGCCATCGAGCCCAGAGTGGAGGAGATAAAATATGAGTACTTCCTCATGTTGAGTGAGATAGAAGTGTATCAATAGAGGATGTTTTTCCTGTAGAAGGAGAAAATTCTGAAATACGATTCTTTTACCTAAAAGATAATTATGTAAATTCTTATAGCTAAAGCTAACCTGAGTCTGAAGGAATGGACAAAAAATGGGCAGATAAAGAGTTATTCTCCCTTATACAAAAAGGGGATAGTCTGGCATTTCGGTATCTTTTTGATACCTATGCCGATGTGCTCTTTAACTATGGGCTCAAAATTACTCCTGATAGAGAAGCCATAAAGGATAGCATACAAGATGTATTTAGCATCATTTGGGAGAAAAGAAACCAGATTAACATTCAGCACTCCCTCAAGTATTATCTCTTCAGCATGTTTAGAAGGGAACTAATCCGTAAGCTTAAGCAAAAACGAAATACCTCTCTTAAAGAGCAAGAAATGGGGTTTGATGTATCCATAGAATCGAAGATTATTTTGGATGAATCCCGGCAAGCTACCAGAGAAGAATTACAATATGCTATCAAACAGCTAACCCCCCGTCAAAAAGAAATAGTCTTCCTAAGGTATTATGAGAACCTTCAATATAAAGAAATTGAAGAGATCATGTCCCTAAACCCCAACTCCCTTTACAAGCTGTTATCTGCTGCTATAAAGCGACTTAGGAATCAGTTTGGCTCCGGAAGAGACGAAAAGTTCAAGAAAAATTAAAAAATCTCTTCCTCTTTGGGAAGATTATAGTTCGTGGTTCCTCTTGTCATAAAGAAGTAGAACCACCTAAGCTATATTTAGTGAAATACAGAGACTTTTCCGTTGAGGATTTTTTGTTGGACGAGAAGTTTGTCTATTGGGTCAGAACGAATGACACCGAATTGGCAATATTCTGGGAAAACTGGCTTTCACAAAATCCTGATAGAAGAGAAGTTGTGATGGAGGCTCGTTCCATTCTTCTGAATCTTGACTTCACTACTACCTATTTATCCCAACCCGAAAAGGAAGATCTATGGGAAAAGATTAAACCTGATCAGGAAGCCATAGTCATTCCTATTAGACAGAAGAAAACTCCTTGGATGAAATTAGCTGCTGTATTACTAGTCCTGATAATGACAGGCCTCGGCTTATGGTTGGTCCAGCAAAACAAGGAATATACAGAGAGAACCACCTTTGCAGAACAGAAGATCATTGAACTGGTAGATGGAAGCAAGGTGACCCTAAATGCCAATTCTGAATTGACATATTCACACAAGAACCCCAGAAAAGTGTGGTTAAAAGGGGAAGCCTATTTTGAGATTCAAAAAGACCAGCGGAAAGGGACAAAGTTTGAGGTGATAACGGAAGATCTGACCGTCAACGTATTAGGAACAGTTTTTAATGTAAATAGTCGGAATGATACTACTTCAGTTTTCCTGGAAGAAGGGAAGGTCCGACTTAAGATTGATAGACCGACAGCGAACGCATTGGAATTAGTCCCTGGAGAATGGGTGAGTTACTCCAAAAGAGAAAACCATTTATCAGAAAAGAAAAAGGTTCAGGCAATCGAAAATACCTCATGGAAAGATGGTACGCTGGTATTTAGAGATGCGGCCTTACCCACTGTATTTAAAAAGCTCACAGAATTTTACGGCGTTGAATTTTTGTTAGAAGATCAAGCACTCGCGAAGAAAAGGATTACAGGAGGAGTTCCCATCGGAAACTTACGAATAGCACTGGAAACACTCTCAGGTATTTATGATATCCAGGTCATTAAGATCAAGGACAAATACCATATACGCTTATAAGCCGGAAGCGAAGCCTTTTTGCAGGGTGCTCCGCTTCCTTATGTACAATTATCAACCTTAAAACTATGCTATTTCGACTACTACTAAAAAAAAATCTTTGCCTTTGGCTCATTTTTGTGGGCCTTAGTGCAGGGAGTTGGGCCAAACCGGATTTGCAGGACCGGCCTCTTTCTGAAGTATTGGACCAAATTAGTGAACGCTACCAGGTCATTTTTACCTATGATGCCAGTATCGTAGAAGGGATCAGAGTTGATTTCGAATTTGAAGATGTAGAGGTGCTGGAAAGTGCTGTGAACAGAGCCTTAAAGCCCACAGGCCTTAGGTATAGATTTTTAGGGGAGAAGTATTACATCATTTTTAAGGATACGAGATCGGGGAACAGAAAAGCAAAAAAGCTGGCCCAGAACATCCGACAAATCCAGCGACTGGAAAAGTCAGATGACATAAGTCTGGAAAAAAGTACGGATAAAAAGAAGACAGGGAAACTCTTCAAGGAGGTGCTGGAAAAGAGTGCGGAACTTATAGCAGAAAGACAGATCTCAGGAACCGTCAAGGACCCGGAAGGGGTAGCCTTAGTTGGTGCTACCGTGAGAGTAAAGGATGCCAGTATAGGAGCTCTTACTGACCAGAATGGACGCTTTGAGCTGACCATTCCTGATGATGCCACTACATTGATTATCTCTTATGTAGGCTTTTCTACCCAGGAAATAGAAATAGGGAACCAAACCTCTTTTTCTATATCCATGGAGGTAGCCATTAGCGAATTGGAGGACGTTATTGTGATAGGCTATGGTACAAAAACGAAAGCTGATATCACAGGAGCTGTTTCTTCTATAGATGCTGATGAAATTGCCAAAAGTGATTTGATTACGCCTGAGCTAGCCATGCAGGGGAGAATGCCAGGTGTCTTTGTAGCTACTCCAAGCGGAGACCCCAATGCCAGACCTGAAGTGCGCATTAGAGGGGTAGGAACCATAGGATTCAATGACCCACTTTTTGTGATTGATGGAGTTCCGGTAACTGAGTTTGGTTCAGGTACCTCCTACACAAATGATCCTGCACGTACCGCAGATCTTAGAGGAACCCTGAATGTGTTTAACCTTATCAACCCCAATGACATAGAATCTATCTCCGTCTTGAAAGATGCTTCTGCGGCCGCCATTTATGGAGTGAGAGCAGCTAATGGGGTTGTCCTTATTACTACTAAAAGGGGAAGATCTGGTAAGCCCACGGTTTCCTTTAAGATATCCGCGGGTATAGCCAATGTTCCTAATACCTTTGATGTATTAAATACACAGGAGTTTACGGCCCTTCATCAGGAAATGTACAATAACAATCCTGCTGAACTCGCAAATATTCCAGCTCAGTTTGTCCCTGACAGTGCTCAGTTCCTTGGAAACAACCCCACCTACGATTGGCAGGATGCCGTTCTGAATGATAATGCCCTGACGCAGGATTATGCCATGACCATTTCTGGAGGTAATCTGGCTTCTACTTATGCTATTTCAGGAGGGTATTCTTATACAGAAAGTCCCTTGAAATTTAACGAGACTGAACGCTATACCGTCGGGATTAACTCAGATCACCAGCTTACTCCCTGGTTAAAAATTGGAGAATCTTTAAGAATCGCCTACATAGATGCGATAGATCAGCGGAATATTACCGGCGTGTTTGCAGACTTGAGATGGGGATCAGGAAACGCCCCTTGGCAGCCTATTTTTGATCCCAATGGTCCTGCAGGCTTCGCACCTAACAGGATAGTGGACCCCAATAATAACTTCGCTGTCATCGATGGTCTTCCTTACGGACCAGAAACAGATTTCAATCTTTTGGGCCTGGAAAGATTTACAGATAATGATTGGACCCAGATACGTAACCTGGGGTCAGCTTATGTAGAAGTAGAACCATTATCCGGCTTAACTGTAAAGGGAACCCTCAGCATAGACTGGTTTTACACCAGAAGAAACCAATGGCAAGACATAAATGCCTTAAACTTCAGGGATGGAGATCCTACACGCGGAAACATCTATTCTGAGAGGCATAACAGGAATCACAACTTTACCCGTGAACTGGCTATCAACTACAATAAGATTTTTGGAGATCATTCACTGGATATCCTGGTCAATGGTATGTGGCAGGATTACGGAGTAGAAGTCATTTTCTCCGAGAGAGATGAAGTATTCTCTACAGATCCGGCCTTGAGACTTATTCAGGAAGGAGATAGAGAACTGTCCTCTGTGGGTACAGTAAGAGAAGAGTATGCATTGCAAGGGTACCTGGGTAGACTTAGCTATAACTATAAAGGAAAGTACTATCTGGATGCCACTATCAGAAGGGATGGGACTTCCCGTTTTGCTCCTGATTCCCGCTGGGGAACATTTCCATCCTTCTCTGCTGCCTGGAGAATTTCGGAAGAAGACTTTATGGCTTCCGTTGGATGGATTGACGACCTAAAATTCCGTGGTGGATGGGGAAGATTAGGGAACCAGGAAACAAGAGCATATGCCTTTCTTTCTTTGGTTAGCTTAAACCCCAGATATCCTACAGGCCCAGGTCCTACCGGAAGTAATAATGAAGCAGTATTCCTCCCTGACTTTCCCGTGCTGGATCTGGGATGGGAAACAGCTACTACTACCTCAGTAGGCTTTGATGGATTATTCTTCAATAATAGCCTGAGTGTTACGGTAGAATACTACAATAGATTGACAGAAGGTATCCTGCAAGCTGTTGCCCTTCCCTTGGTAGTTGGAAATACCCAGGATCCTGTATTTAACATTGCCAGCGTTAGAAACAGAGGTATTGAGGTGGCCGTGGGTTATAACAAACAGTTCGGTGAGGTAGGCTTCAATATTGGCGGTAACCTCACTACGGTAGATAATGAAGTGGTAGAACTGGCTGGAGGAGACCCATTCGGTGGGAATACCAACAGAATAGAAGAGGGATTCCCGCTCAACTACCTATGGGGATATCAGGCTAGCGGGATCTTCCAAACCCAGGAAGAGGTAAACGCATATCTTTCTACTACTTCTGACCAATTAAGTGATGATACTCGTAGAGCGCCCGGAGATTTGTTTTTTGAGGACATATATGGACCCGCCACTGAAGAAGGGGAGTTCCGCACGGAGGGAGCAGATGGCGTTGTCAATACGCTTGACCAGACCTATCTCGGGAAGACCATCCCTGGCTACTTCTATGGCTTTAATGTAGGTGCTAACTGGAGAGGCTTTGACCTGTCAGTATTCTTCCAGGGGATAGGAGATGTACAGAAGTACAATGAAATCAGGAGAAGGGGAGAATCCATGAGTGGACAGGGTGTGAATCAGTGGACTACGACTAACAATAGATGGACGCCCACTAATCCCTCTACCACTTTCCCAAGAGCCATGGCCTCTGACCCTACCGGGAATACCCGGTTTTCCAGTAGATGGATCGAGGATGCAGGCTTTATGCGCCTGAAGAATTTCCAGCTGGGATATACACTCGCACCCTCTGCCTTGAGAGCACTTGGGAACGCTAAAAATATCCGGATATATGTAAGTGGTACAAATACCCTCCTGTTTACTAACTGGTCCGGGGTTGATCCTGAGAATGACAGAGTTCCCCCACCAAGAATCTTTACCGTAGGCCTCAACCTGACTTACTAATCCTACTTAACTCACTAAATCATGAAAAGAATATATCATAGCATACTATTAGTGTCATTCCTACTGCTCACCATAAGGTGTGAAGATCAGCTGGATATACCTCCTGCCGCCCTTACGGAAGAAGGTTTTTTCTCCACTGAAGATGAGTTTGAGAAAGCAGTATTCGGTACTTACCAGAAGCTTATTTTCTTGTATAACTACAGAGGGCTAAACTTCCTTCAGGATATGTGGCTTCTTCCCAGTGATGACCTTACCTCTATTGGGACATATGCAGCTGAGACTTTTGGGACGGTAAATGACAACAATGGAGATGTCCAGAATTTATACCGCTTCCTATATCAGTTGATTGCCAGGGCAAACACAGTCTTACAAAAACAGGCTGAAAATCCGGAAGTCTATCTCAATACTGACTTAAAGAATACCCATAGGGGAGAAGCCCTATTCTTAAGAGGCTATGGGAATTATCTACTATGGAATCATTTTGAGACGGCTCCACTTGTCATAGATCGAATTCTGGATCCCGAAGATGCCAGACTCCCTAATTCCAGTGGGACACAGCTATTAGATCAAGCTATCAGCGACTTTCAAGAGGCGGCTACCCTGCTCCCTTCCGAATGGCCGGATTCTGATCTGGGAAGGGTTACCTCTGGGTCAGCCAGAGGCATGGCAGGTAAAGCACTGGTTTTTAGAGCTACCGTCAATGGCGACAATGCAGATTACACCGCCGCCATAGCAGAATTAGATCAGCTGTCAGGTTACTCATTATTGGCGGACTTTGGAGACAACTTTGATGAGAATCTCGAGAATGGTGCTGAGTCTGTCTTTGAGGTGCAGTTTGGTCTCAACAACGTCAATAACGTTTGGCTCAATAATGATGCTTTTGCGACTGTTGGAGACCTGGGGGGATATTGGGGATTTTTTGATAACCATTTCTCCATGTTCGGGGCAGGTCTTTTCACTGCTACGGCAAGCCTACAGGATATCTTTGAAGCTGGGGACCCAAGAATAGCTTCCACCTTTGATGGAGAAACGGTATTGAAGTATGTGGCCAGACCCAGAGCTAATGGTGGCCCAGACTACTTTAATAATGCAAGAGTTCTGAGATATGCTGAGGTATTGCTCTTAAAAGCAGAGGCTTTGAATGAATCAGGAGGAGATACTTCCGAGGCACTCGAACTGGTCAATATGGTACGCGCAAGAGCCAGAAACTCAGTAGCAGGAGCCACGGCCCCCGCAGACCTGAGCGTAACAGAAACAGATAGAACCGTCATCAGACAACTCATCATGGATGAAAGGCGGAGAGAATTAGCTTTCGAAGAAGGCCATCGTTGGTTTGACCTAAGAAGGTGGCATAAAGCAGGGTTCATAGACCTGACAAGGTTTGATTTCAGTTCAGTGAGAACAGATTTTGCCTTTGATGTGTCTACCCACTTAGTGCTGCCGCTCCCGGCAAGCGAGATTATATTAAACCCAAACCTAACACAAAACCCGGGATATTAGGATTAAAGTAGTAGCCCATGCAGTTGTTACTAGTCGGCCACCTCCATTTGGAGGTGGCTCTTTTCGTTTTTTAGCCGACAAGACTTATCTGGTCTCCTTAGAAACTTAGATTAATCGCGTGATTATCAATAGAACTGATCGTCTGCTTTGGGTTTATTCTCAATCAAAAAAGTCTCCATACTACATCTTTTAAAGCAATATGAGGGGGAATTTCTATATTTCTGGTTGATCTAATAGAATAACCCAAAGGTATTTTGTGAGTATCATTTCCGTCATAAACCCTGAAGAAAGCCTCATCTTCTTTTTTACAATTAGTTCACCTTTGCCTATAATGAAATGGTCTCTATTAAATTTTTCTTTTTGCCGTCTGTAAGCATTTTTAACTAAAGGATAATTGGGATAGAAATAATTTAAACTGTCATCTG
>JBCBKZ010000209.1:0-8076 GCA_038520955.1 Bacteroidota bacterium
ATCATAGAGACACATGACTTCCTTGATAGTGAAATATCAGGAAGACTTACTGACCTATTCCAGGAAACACACAACATAACTCCCATTGATAGCAGCTCAGATCTAGAGAAAGTATTTACTTATCAGTTCTCTGAAATTGGAGATTTTAATCTACTGGAAAGGTTTGACGTACTAGCAGAACATAGACCAGAGACAATGAGGTGGTTGGTTTGTGAAGCAAAGTAATTCCTCATTTCTAGCCGATTTATATAAAAAAAGACCAGATGCTCAGCATCTGGTCTTTTTTTATATATCTGGAAAGGAATTATTCTTCCTTCTCTTCTGTTTCTTCTTCTTCAGACGCTTCTTCCGTTTCCTCCTCTTCTTCTACCTCCTCTGAAGCTTCTTCTTCAGCCACATCTTCTTCAATTTCTTCAGTTGCGGCTTCTTCTACCTCAGCCTCAACTTCATCAGCTACTGCTTCTACCGCCTCCGAAGTATCTTCTACGGTTTCTTCTACCGCTGCAGCCTCAACTTCCTGCTCTTCAGAATCAGTTTCTGCCACTTCTTCTGCTGATTCAGCGTTTTCATTTTCAGGTAACTCCTCACCTTCTTCGCCTATTCTTCTCCTTCTTTTGCGCTTACGCTTAATGGTAGAAACAGAAGAACCATCTGGCTCCAGGTAAGTTAACGGCCCTTTCTCAAAGGTCATAGCCGCCTGCATAGTTTCCTTTCTATGGTTTTCAGGAATTCCCATGAATAGGGAAATCAACCTATCCAGCACATCCTTAAAATGGAAAGGATAAGATGATACCATAAACCAGCCAAACTGTTCTTTTTGTCTGATTTTTCTGGGCGGTCTGTCAAACTGAATTCTGTATTCAGTGGAAGCTAAACTTCCTATAGCTGATAAGTCAAAAGCTGAGTATTTCACGCCCAGCTCATCTAAACGGCCCAGGACAGTTACGCCTCTTGGACCTCTATCTCTAAAATTATCTCTTCTTTGATATCCCCCTCCTCTATGGCCTCTACCGCCACCGCCGCCTCGATAACCTCCGCCACCGCCACCGCGATAGCCTCCACCACCTCCGCCGCGATAACCTCCGCCGCCGCCTCCACGATAGCCTCCTCCACCGCCTCCGCGGTAACCACCTCCATCACGTCTTTGGTATCCACCATCTCCATCTCTTCTCTGGTACCCGTCATCTCTTCTTTGATACCCATCATCTCTTCTCTGATGTCCATCACCATCACGTCTTTGGTATCCACCACCTCCTCCGTCTCTTCTTCCCTGATATCCGCCGCCATCTCTTCTACCTTGATATCCACCACCACCTCCGTCTCTTCTTCCTTGGTAGCCACCACCATCTCTGTCGCGGCCGTATCCGTCATTCCTTCTGTAGCCACCATCTCTGTCGCGGCCGTATCCGTCATTCCTTCTGTAGCCATCATCTCTTCGCTGGTAACCGTCATTACGTCTGTAGCCATCGTTGTCTCTACGAGGGTAGCTGTCTCCACGGTTTCTGTCTGAATTATAACCTCTGGATCTATAGTTATCTCCTGATCCTCGGTCATTAGAACGGTGGTCTCTAGAGCGTTGATCCCCTGCGCGGTAATCGTCATTCCTGCGCTCAGTGGAATCAGAATTTTCAGGTCTGTGGTCTTCGTCCCTGTGATCTTCGGGCGTTGAATCTCTTCCTTCTGGATGCATAATTGTAATTCCTGGTATACTATAATTGGATATACGGTAAATTCCGTTAAACGACTGACTGTCCCTTGACTTTATTTGGCCTTCACTAAATAATACTTAAATCCCCTGATACTTATTTTATAATTTACGGTAATTTAACTGGAGAGGAGTAGAATTCAAGTGAATATAGCGTTTAATCCTTTCAAAATACTAAATAGATATAGTCCTTAGATAAATCTCTGTGTTTATAGAAACGAAAAAATAGCATTATGTTGTTAAGTAAATCTCATCTTTCTTCAATTTTTCTCTTTTTACTGCTCAGTCTACAAAGTCTTAATGCTCAGATTGTTTGTAATTCGGATGATAAAATACGAATCGAAGAAATTTTATCTACCATTAAAGAGACTGATTTAGCGGGGAAGGATGTATCTGATCAGGTAATATTTTTAGGAAAGTTGTTTCTGGGGACACCCTATGTAGCGCATACCTTGGAAATAGCAGAAGATGAACCTTTGGTAGTGAATCTCCATGGTCTTGATTGCACCACTTTTCTTGAGAATGTGACAGCTTTCTATCTGTTGGAAAACCATCAAGGGGCTGATTGGCAGGATTTTACGACTTCCTTAAATCATTTGAGGTACAGAGATGGAGCCAGAGAAGGGTATCCCGCCCGCTTACATTACTTCTCTGAGTGGTTGCAGAATAATGAAGATAAGGGGATTCTAAAAAACATGACAAAGGAGCTGGGAGGAAAACCCTATGAGAAGGATCTGGACTTTATCACTACGCACAGGGGGAGTTATCGGCAGCTACAAAATGATGCTTACTTTGAGGAAATGAAGGTACTTGAATCAGCCTTTAATGAAACCAAGTCTCTGTACATGCTCCAAGAGGAGTCTTTGAGAGAGAAAGAGACCCTCATTCAGGATGGTGATCTGTTGGCCATTACTACCACTATAAAGGGATTGGATGTGGTTCATACGGGCTTGGCCATACATGTAAATGAGAGACTACATTTGTTACATGCTTCCTCAGTTTCTTGTGAGGTAGAGGTGTCTGAGAAGCCTTTGCTGGATATGTTACTCGCTAGTAAATCCAGACATGGAATCATGGTGGCAAGACTACAACCCTAACATTTCGCTTTTATTAAGAATATTCTTGCATGCAAGCCTAAATATGTAATATCGAATTCTTCATTCACTAGGTTAATGTCCTCCTGGATATGATCTTTTCACTATGAAAACGATTCTATCCTCTCTCGTTTTCCTTAGCTTCTTTTCTTTCTCTCTAGCTCAATCAGATGAAATCAATATTTCTGCCTCCTTTGCCCAAAGCATAGAGCTAAGGGTGATAGGAAACTCTGCAATCAATTTTACCTTCAGCACCATAAATGACTACCAAAGGGGAAAGTGGAATGGGAGGTCTGATACAGGCTTTGAGGTAGCTTCTTCCACCAGCTTTGAAGTACAGGCAGAATTTACTCCCCTAACCAGTGCTGCAGGAGATCAAATAGACATGAGAAATCTCCAATACCATATTTCCATTCCTGGTGATAGACTAGCAGAAAGAGGGGTAAGATGGGATATCCCCACTCCCGATTACAATCTCCATCAGAGTACTTTGGTGGGCTTCTTTACAGGAGACGGAGGAGCTAAAACCATTGTAGTTCCCGGTCCTGCGGGAAATGCCGGTGATTTTGAAGACAATCGGTTTTACCTCCAGATTGCCCTCACCCACTCAGTTCACCAAAGAATGATAGGTCTGACAAGTCTCCTTGATCAAAACATCCAGCCCGGTACTTACACCTGTACCATGACCTTAACCGCCATCCCGCAAGCTTTATAATGATTGAATGAATTAATGACAGAATAGATAAGAATGATAAAGAATGTTGAATGCTGTAGTTAATGAATAATTACCATTCAAAATTCAATCATTCTTTCATTCAAAATTCCCTATTAGGTGTCACTCTTAACTGGCTAAGGAGAAAAATTTTTCGCCTCTACTTGACTATTTTCTCATTCGGAATTCAATCATTCCCTCATTCAAAATTCATTCATTCACCCATTCCCTCATTCAACACTCTCTCATTCTCTACCAACTATGATGGAGACTTAGTTGCAGCTGCCCCTTACTCCAGGCATTGGTGGTTTGCTGCATATAGCCGAGCTGCATTCTTAGCTTATCAGAAAGGCTGTGCCCGATGGCCCCGTAGGTACGGTTTCTGTCGAAATACTCTACTGTTCTCCCGTTTCCTATATCCTTTTGAGCATTGACGAATAACTCATTGTACAGGGCCAGATAGATAGCTCCTTTTTTCAAATTGGGTTGATTAAAGGGAATATTGACGAAGATGTTATATCGGAAGCGTGTTCTGAAATCCTGATCATCCACCCAGCGCTGCTCAAATCGGAATCTGTGCGTCAAAAATCCTCGTTTCCCTACCGTTTGAGGTAATAAGGCTTCCTGATAAATTCTACTTTCCTGGACCGTAGCATCTCCATCTCCCGGTTCACCTGTAGCTATGAAGGCATAGCCGAAGGTAAGCTTGAGCTTAGTGGCTTTTGGCGTATAGGTTACCCCCCCTCTCAGAAGAAGCTGCTCTAGATCTCCGGCTATATTCCAATTCCTGATTTGAATATCTCCCTGAAATCCCCATGGACTTTCATGTACACTGGTACTCCAAAAATACATATACCAGGCACCTAACTGATCTTCATCTACCTGAGCAGATACAGGAGAATAAAGGCCGAAACCTAGATTAGAAATAGAATAGATGGATAAATAACTCTAGACATAAATAGTGCTTTACGGCAATAGACAATAAAAATACGCTTTCCCCAAACTTTTGTACTTTATGATAAATACCAAACCTATGAAAAAATACCTACTTACCATCCTTTTTCTGATTAGTGCTGGGCTAGCTGTTTCTCAAACAGAAGTAGACCCCTACAGGCAGTTTGACTTTTGGGTAGGAGAATGGAATGTGTACCATTCTACTGCTGATACACTGGTAGGAATCAGCAAAATAGAAACTATCATAGATGGCAAAGGCATCCTGGAGAATTATCATACTCCTGCAGGTTATAAAGGGAAAAGCCTGAATACCTACAACGCCCAAACACAGCAATGGGAACAGTACTGGATAGATAATGTCGGAACCATCCTAAATCTCAAGGGGAAGTATGAAGATGGGAAAATGGTCATGGGAAATCGGACCCCATCCGGAGACACATTTGTATTGAATAAGATTACCTGGACACCCCTGGGGAATGGGTATGTAACCCAGGTTTGGGAAGTCAGTCAGGATGAAGGAAAAAATTGGCAAAAAGTGTTTGATGGCACTTATAAGCCTAAGCCTGAGGAGTAAAACGTTAGTGTGCTAGTTACTGAAATGAGATCCGTATCTATGGCATATTCTGGCCATAGGAACTTGTCAATAATCTATACCAGTCATACCTACTTAGGTTTACTTTCAAAGCTGAAGCACAGTTCTTGATCCTTTGTGGGTTAGTGGTACCTATTACTGG
Organism: Bacteroidota bacterium; assembly: GCA_038520955.1. Taxonomy (GTDB): domain Bacteria; phylum Bacteroidota; class Bacteroidia; order J057; family J057; genus JBCBKZ01. Next base: position 5,200 of record JBCBKZ010000209.1, read on the forward strand.
TTGAATACGGGCGGGGTGCCTTAAGATAAAGGCAAGCACAATCCCTTCCAGGGTAGTTTCATATTTCTCTGCCAATTCGGCTACCAGTTTGGCAGTGTTCTGAACAGACTCAGATTCACTGCTGACGTCCTTTCCGGAGAATAGGCCATTGGCCATACTTCCCCATGACTGGATTTGGATGAAATGCTTTCTACAGTACTCCAGCGTACCAGAAGTGAAACTTACTTCTTTCCCCAAGGGATGGTCAAACATAACCCCTTCCAAAATCCAATCCAGTCTACTGAGACTGAGCTCTATCTGATTCACCACAAAAGTTCCTCCCAAGGCCTGCTGGAGAAAGTCAATTTGGGATGGATTCATATTAGATACCCCAAAGTGTTTTACTTTTCCTGAATCCTGGATTTCAGAAAAGGTTTCAGCCATTTCTTCCAGGTCCATCAGTGGATCAGGTCTGTGAAGTAGCCAGACGTCCAGATAATCTACGCCCAATCTCCTGAGGCTATTATCCAGCGTAGTTGTCAGCCATTCTTTTGAAAAGTCATAAAAAGGAGGATCATGGTCCAGTCTGATGGCTCCTTTACTTTGGAGAATGATTTTTTCACGTAAATCAGGTCTTCCTTTTAGGACTCTTCCAAATACTTCCTCTGCTTTCCCAAAGGTGTAGATGTCGGCATGGTCAAAGAAGTTGATGCCTGATTCCAGGCAAGCTTCTACAGCTACTTCTGCTAACTTGAGATCCTGAGCAGAAATGGGGTTGCTATCCCATCCTCCTCCCAGTCCCATACATCCGTAAGCTAATGTGCTGGCTTCAGGTAAGATTGAATGGATAGGGAGAGTTGGCGTTGACATACTGTTAGATGGTTTATGGTGAGTATAAAATCGTGAATTTATTGAGAGGCTTTAGTTAGTCTCATTTCAATCTGGTAAAAATAGCTCTTTGCATGGAAGAAACTGAGAAAGTATTCACTTCCTGATCATCTGTCAGTTGTTTCCCGGACGTAACCTCAAAGATAAGTTCTTCATCCCGGAGTTCGTAGGTGGATGTGAGGAGAATACCTCCTGTCTCAAAGACTGAATAAAGCTTATTTCCAAAGAGGTAGTCTGTTAGCTGGATATTGTCCCCTTCATCTGTTACGTAATGCCCTTTTTCCGCATCCTTTAGGACTAGCTGGTAATCCTTAACCATAGGGTATTTCTCTGAGATATATTCCTTTTTCCAGGTCCATCTCTCAGGATTATCTGTTTTGGCTATGGTGAAAATGACTTTTACAGAGTCTCTGAGTTGTCCCTGTTGGTAAATCATGAGCATACCTTCCCACTTGCCTAGGCATTTCTCAGGGAAAGGAACCTGGGTCTTACCTGCAACAAAACACAGGCAAAAAAGAAGAAAGAAAAGAGTAGATCTGCGAATAGTAAACATAGGGGTAATGCGAGAAAATTTGAAGCTACAGAAATAACGGAAAAACTAAAAAAGAACTAGCCATCCTCTAAGAGAATGGCTAGTCATCCTATACACTGTCAGCTCCTACTGTATGCTGATTCTTTTTACGGTTTCTCCTTCAGGAGTTTGAACAGTTACCAGATAAATTCCGGGCGCCCAGGAAGAAACATTGATGTTCTCTTCATAGGTCTGAACTGTTCCCGGCTGGATCAAGGTCATTTTTTGTCCCATCATGTTATAGATTCCAATTCCCACTTTTTTAGGGGAAGAGAATCCAAGGTTTACGTTGAAAGTAGAAGAAGTGGGATTCGGATAAAGCTCGAAAGTCTCTAATCCACTTAACTGCTTATCTACAGAAGTAGTAATCAGTCTTGTATCTACGAGGGCTCTTATCCAGTAATCTTCATCATTCACTGAACGGTTTTGCGCCCAGTTATTATCTAGGATTTCAAAGGTTCTTCTGGAAATAGGGCCTTCAGTATCTCCTAATAGGCCTAATGCTTCATCCAGCTGTATCCAGCCTACATACATTCCTCCTTCAGTAATTACCACAGGAGTCTCCAACTCTATTCTCCGCCAGAAGCCATTTTCTATAGAAAGTGCGTCTACTTCTTCCAGTGCTACATCCCTGGTGTATACAAGTGTACCTGGAGCAGGAACACCATCTACAGCCTGATAGATCTCTACACGGAATCCGTTAGTAGGGGCAGGGCCATTATTGAAGAATCCTACACCCACATCTACAGCAGTTACCAGGATAGGATATCCATAGGAGTCAAAGTAAACGCCTCCTCCATCACCAATACCTGTACCACCACCGGCACCTCCGCCTATGTCAGCAGTGTCTCCACTCGCATAGGTAAAGAGGGCAGTACCTCCTGTAGTATCTACTACCACTACCTCTGCAGTCTCAGAGTCATTGGTGTCATTTGCGTCCTGTGTATTAGAGATATTCACGCTGTATGAATAAGAACCTGCTAATGGAGGGTTGAAGGGTACCCCAAAGTCAATGTTCTCGCTTTGTCCTTCAGCCAGGGTAGGTACGTTCACCTGAGCCTGATATACCAGCTGCCCTAATTCATCTATTACCTGTGCCGTTACGTCAGTAGGGAAAGTTATATCTACATTCCCTACATTCTCTACCACTGTATTCAGGTTAAAATTAGGCGTAGATCCAGAACCTGCTCTTGCCAGAATAAAGCCAGAGGAGCTCTCGTTCTGAACGGAAGCTATGTCTACATCTGCTACGTCTATCAGCGCTTCCACTGGTGGACTGAACCTTACAGCTATACCAGGCAATGGTCTCAGATTATTAGACACTAAGAGGCCTATTTGTCCGGTTACGTTTTCTATTCCCACTACCATAGGGTTAGCAGAATCATCATAACCCGGATCCCAGCAACCATCCTGTGCCAGATATTGGCAGGTTACTGTTG